>JBCDCO010000053.1:0-24066 GCA_039181635.1 Cyanobacteria bacterium P01_G01_bin.19
ATAGCTTCAGCCTGTTGTCTGACTGGTGCAGTGCGAGATTCTTGCCATTCGTCTTCATCCCATCTCTCTTCCATAACGGGCTCTCTCGTATCCATCGGCGGAGCTGCAATTGGCTGACGCAGAGGCTCTCCCGTTCCCAGCTGATTTTCTGCCTTGATGGTCTGAGGATAGTAATCCTCTTTATCTCTTTCCCAAACAGGACGTCCGATACCCAAGCGTTCTAACAAACCTACCGATATTTGCTCGATTCGTTCTTCCGAACCTTCAAAGACAATTAATCTATCTGGACCGCTGCTTACTACTTCTTCAATAGACAGTTCGTAGGTGCTAATAAATTGTTCTGGTATCTGTGGTATTCCCAAAGAAGCAATGATAATAGAGTTTACTGCACCATTTGCTGCATCAAACTGAAAATCTCTAACTTTGCCTAAAGGCTCTCCTGCTTCAGTAATAACTTCACAGTTGATTAATTTACTGTAAACTTCGATTTCAATATCTTCGATTACATTTTCATCATCTACTAAAATTACGTCTCCAGTCTGACGAATACTATCGAGATACATATATTTCGGTATCCCAGAAACTGAAAGTAAATTATCTCTAAGACCCAAAGCTACTACTTCTCTACGGTCTATATCTACCAAAACTTCTTTCACTACTCCAAGCCTTTTACCACTATTGCGGGCAATTACTTGAGTGTTGATAAATTCAGAACGTAGATGCGTGTTTTCAGTTGTCATTTTGTTGTTTATTTAATGTAAGCGACTGCTTGCACTCAGATTTATATCTTTATAAAGTAATTTAATTTAAAAATTTAGGACTGCTAAGTCTGCGTCTCAAAATAATGCCATAAAAATTACCCTATTCAATATCTATTAATATTCACACACTATTTTAACTAATAAGCGAAAATATTTGACTCATTGGAGCATGAATACTTTTTTTTGGCAAGGAATTTAAAAATTGACTATTTATTTTGTGCTTCGTGTTATCTGGCAGCTAAAAATGGGTATTTTAAAACTGTTGCTGTCTGATGTAGCCTTGAGAGTGCATGAATCATCTCCATACTTCTAACATCGAGAAAGATCGCTCGGTATTTTTAACCGACACATTAATTAACATATTGGATCGGGTATCTAATTTTAGACAAAATATCTGTCTGCAGATAATACATAACTCCACCACTTTCTTTCTTCACTTTAATGAGGGAAAACTAGTATATGGAACCAATTCTCTTGCTCCATTTGAAAGATTAGAACGTCATTTACGTCGTCTGAGCAATCACAACTCTCTTCTGACTAATTCGGTTATCAAATTGCCTCGCTCTAAATTTCTCGATGGTTTACAGTCATATACCCAATTGCCTTCAGACTACCAAAGCATAATTTGGTCAGTCGCGCAAAAATATATCACGGAACAAGAGGCAGTCACTCTACTCAGACGCAGCACGAGAGAAGTACTTGAGTCTTTGTTATGCATACCTGATAATGTTTCTTGTCAATATAGAATAATTACCCGACAGCATAAAATTCAGGAGCTGTGCCAGTTCGATTTCAGTTCCTATGTTGCCCAATGCAGAAAAAGGCTAGAAGCTTGGCAAGTTTTCGACGATCGCATTTGGTCTTCTTATCAGCGTCCCTATTTAGTTACAGAAAAGACTCAGGCGATCGGAGATTTGACAGCCCAGCAAAATCAGACCATTTGTAAATTATTGAAGGGCTTAAACTTTCGGCAAATCAGCGCGATTTTAGATCTTGACGAGCTGGTAATTGCTAAAATTCTCTATCCCTCAATGTTAGAAAATACAATTGTTGTCAGAGATCCCAAACCACCATTCGATCAGCTACCACCACTGCCACAAGAAGAAAAATTCGCTCTAAAATCCGAATCAGACTGGCGTGGAGACGATAGCAGTGGTTTCCAGATTAACTCCCACAGCAAACAAACAGTTCACATTTTGCAGGAGACCTGGAAAGTTGCCAATGTTGATGATGATTCGGCTATTCAGAGTGACTTTAGTAACTGTCTAGATCGAAATATGTTTGCTCTTCTGACTATTGAAGACTCTCTCAATGCTTTTTCTGAACTAATTGAATTCGAGCCAGATTTTATCGTTTTAGATATTAATATGCCCCATATCAATGGCTACGAGCTGTGTAGTTTGCTGAGAAATCACCACGATTTCCGAGAAATACCTATAATTTTGTCTCATGAAGCTTACGAACAGGTTAATGTGTCAAAGATGAGACGCTCAGGAGCAACAGAAACCATCACCAAGCCTTTTAATCGGACAAAATTATTAGACGCAATTTTTAAATACCTTCATTAGCAGCTTAGAATAGTCTTAATTACAAACAACTATTTTAAATAAAACTGTGAAAAAACCACCTAATAATACTATTGATGTCGATGCAGGAACCTTGTTACTAGTAGTTTCGGCAATTATTCTGCTGCCTTTATTAATTACGGGTTTTGTCTCTCATTGAACCAAAACAAAGTCTAGCCAGCCAAGTCTATTTCCATAGCTAAATTGACGAAGATTGCTGCCTCAAAAGTTGATGAAAACTGTCTTTTGTTGGTAAGGAAGACTGGGCGCCATTTTTGGTCACTGCTAGTGCGCCGCCTACAGTACCCCAAAGCAAAGCTTCATCTATGGATTTGCCCAAAGCTAATCCTGCAGCCAATGCACCATTAAAAGCATCCCCTGCTGCTACAGTATCTACTACAGATACGGAAATTGGTTTGATCCAATGGCTCTCGCTAGAAGTGCTGTACAAAGCACCTTGACTTCCCAAGGTAATGACTACATTTTTAACGCCCATTTGGTGCAAAAATGAAGCTGCCTGTCTGGCAGTGGTCACGCCATCAACAGTAAAACCAACTAGCTGACTTGCTTCGATCTCATTCGGAGTAATCAGATCGACTAAACTATATAATTCCTCGGGAAAATTAGGGATTACTGGAGCGGGATCTAAAATCAAAAAGGAATCGTGGTTTTTAGCTATTCTGGCAGCATTGAGAACTGTCGAAATGGGAATGCCTAATTCTAGGAGGGTAATTTTGGCATTGGGTAACAAAGTCTCAAATTTTTCTAATTCTTGTTCTCTAACTAAATTATTCGCCCCTGCAGCACAAGCAATTGTATTTGCTCCACTTCGATCTACGACAATAGAAGCAATACCCGAATAAGTGCTTGAGTTGATCGTAATACCGTCGGTATTAACTCCTGCTGTTTTTAGACCTTGAATTAAAGTTTGACCAAAGCTATCTTCACCGACTTGACCGACGAGGCTGACTGGCACGCCTAACTTGGCGATCGCCACCGCCTGATTGGCAGCTTTCCCTCCCGCAGCGGAAAAGAAGCGATGTCCCACTACTGTTTCTCCCCGTGCGGGTAGGTGAGGTACTTCCACCACCATATCCAGATTGATACTTCCAAAGACGACTACGGTCATTCTGTTTAATCTCGGTGAATCTTTGATGCCTATTGATTATAAAACTAAGTCTGTAACTTTGCGATCGATGAGTAGTCTGTCATATTTTTATCTGTATGAACTGTGTTAGTAAACATTTATAAAAAAAATAAAGATGTAGACATGTAGACGAACTATACGGCGCAATTCAGCAAGGAACGACTATCGAGATTTCTCCATAGCAATTTATTTATCATTGGGCGGGAGAAAATCAAATATCTTATAAATTCTTACGATAGAATCAGAAACATTAGCTAAGTTATAGATAAATAAACAGAAATGTCCAAATAACAGAATACCGACTTTATGCGAGACTTTGCTCAAATTCAACAAACAAACTACGATGTAATCGTTATCGGTGGCGGAATTAATGGTGCGGGTGTCGCAAGGGACGCAGCTTTGCGAGGTTTGAAAACAATACTAATTGAAAAAAATGACTTTGCTAGTGGCAGCTCTAGCTGGTCTAGTCGCCTCATTCACGGCGGTTTGCGCTATTTAGAATATTTTGAATTTCCTCTGGTTCGAGAATCGCTTAAAGAAAGAGAAGTTTTACTGCGTACTGCGCCTCACTTAGTTAACCCCCTGCAGCTTACTATCCCCGTCTATCGCGATCGCTCTCGCCCCTATTGGAAAATTTGGGCGGGAATGATTCTCTACGATATTTTTAGCTTTGATAAAACTCTTCCCTCCCATCGAATGTTGCCTCAAAAGAAATTCAAGCAGATATTTCGCTCGGTAGATAAAGATAATCTTGGTGGGGGAGCGCAATACTATGACGGACAGGTAACTTTTGCCGAGCGCCTTTGCTTAGAAAACGTTCTCTCGGCGCAAAATGCAGGAGCGACTGTTTTAAACTACGCCGAGGTGATGAAGTTAGACATCAAAGACTCTCGCATCAGCGATTTAGTTTGCAAAGATAAGCTGACAGGGGAAAGCTTCACCGTTTCGGGTAGCCAAGATGCAGTAGTAGTCAACACCGCAGGACCTTGGATCGATCACATTTGCCAGCGAGGTAACAAAGCAGGTAAAGACGTTACTATCGGCGATGCCAAGAAAAATGGCGGTACTAAAGGAAGTCATATCGTCGTCGAACCTTTCCCTGGCGCGCCCAATTCCAATTTATACGTCGAAGCGAAGTCTGATGGTCGTCCTTTCTTTATTCTTAAGTGGCTCGATAAATACTTGATCGGTACGACAGATTTGCCCTATAAAGACGATATTGAAAATATCAAAGCCGATAACGACGAGATCGACTATCTGCTACAAGAAGTAAATTATATTATTCCTATCGCCAATCTCAAACGGGATGACGTCGTTTTTACCTATTCAGGAGTACGTCCCTTGCCCAACTCTGAAGGTAAAAAACCAGGCAGCATCACTCGCAAACATATTATATTCGACCACAAAAAAGAAGGAGTTAAAAATTTACTCACTCTAATTGGAGGTAAACTCACTACCTATCGCAACGTGGGAGAAGAAACCGTCGATGACATCCTCAAGCGAATGAAAAAGTCGCCTCAACCCTGTCGCACCGACTCTTTACCTTTACCTGGCTGTATTTTACCCAACGACCCCCGCATTCAACAGGCAGTCCATGAATATAGTTCTATTCTGCCAATTAGTGCGATCGACCATTTATTTTACAGCTACGGTGCCAAAGCACTAGAAATTCTCCCATTGACCAAAGATAATCCCGATCTTAGAGAACAAATAAGTCCTAAATTCCTCGATATTAAAGCGCAGATAGTCTATGCAGTTCGCTCAGAATTAGCTCATACCATTGTAGACATTTTGCGTCGTCGTACCATTCTGGCGATGAAAGGTAACTACGGCATGGATTTACTTCCAGCAGTTACAGACACTCTGCAAAAACACTCTGGTTGGACTCCTGAACAATGCGATCGCGCCTGTAATGATTACCGCTTTTATATGGAACATAACTGTATCCCCGACTATCAAATGGCTTAGAACTAAAAAGTTGCGTTATCTATATTTTTTAGCTTATTGTTGGTGCGATCGCGATCACATTCTAGCGTAATCGCGATCGCACTCAAATTACTACTTCACAGAAACAATATAGTTACATAACAGTTATTTTATATCCCTTCTCAACTGGCAAGCTAAGTTGTATTAATTTAAATCATCGATTTTTTGGCAGCTTAAGCAACACCATTTTAAATACATAACATCAAACAGCCATCATCGTGCGATCGAAATCACCTCATTTCTTGTATGCGATCGTGTGACATATAAAAAAAATGTTCGATTATGTGTATACGAAGACACAAGCAAAAGGATACAGCCAGATGTCTTCGATATCACAAGAAAATCTTAGTTACACATATTTTTATAAGATGGCAACCTTTTCTGAAAGCTTTTTTCACGAACTTTTTGATTTTGAACAGATAGAAAGCACTTTAACTTCTACTATGCGTTTGGCGGTAAAAGACCCTGTCGCGCTTTACTTGTTCTTCCAAAGATACAGTCACTTTAATGGTTATGCCTCAGCCATGATTGCGAGACTAGCGAGCACCATTGGACTTTCTCGTTATACTTTCAACAATCCAGAGCTAACGGTCACAGAAGAAGCCGATCGCGGTATGGATATTGCAGCACAGGTAATGTCCGCCGCCGCCGACGAAGGAGCGAATGGAACTCCCGTACACCGAGCCTTATCTCAGCTAACAGTAAAAACTGTAGGTGACTATGCAGGCTTAAATGATGCAGAGCGAAATGAGTTTGCCGATATTCCTCTTTGGCTCAAAGAAATTGTTCGTAATGTTATTGCTACTTATGAAGGCAAAATCGATGACGAAGCATCTCTGGTCAAGGCTATGGGCTTTCACATAGCATCTGAAATGCTAGGCGATCGTGAATATGCTTTGTTGGATATGGTAGTACGCTACGAAAATGAAGGCATTGGCTTCGATCGCTATCTCAGACAGAAAGCAAAACCAGTTCTGATTAACGATCACCGTTATGTACCTTGGTCTTGGGTGCTGATTCATAGCAGACATGATGGAAGTGGAGTTGAAGTAGAACACAGTGCATTTGCCCTCGCTGCATTAAACATGGCTGCCAGATATGGTTCCGCCTCAGAGAAACAGGTTAAGGCTTGGGCAGAAGAAGGTTTCCGTGCATTTGTTGAATTACAGCAACGTCTGTTTAGAGAAATCCGTCTTGAATGTTTAGAAATGGCTCAAGCAAGAGCAATATCATCTGAAAAAAATGAAGATATAAATACCAGAAATACGCAAGGAGTAAAATATATAAGAATTTAATTTTGACGATATGAAGAAACCTGAAGCGTTAATAGCTTCAGGTTTCTTTGCGTATTAATTATTTATACAAACGTAATTTCAATATTTATACCTATCTTCTAAGAAGATTTTGAAATTAATTCGAATAATGTCAATAAATTCTTATTGCATGGGTATGTTATGACTGTATCTTATTTTCATATCGACTATGGACTGGCATTCAACAATTGGCATCTTAGCGGGTATCGTTGGATTATTAGGTTTTTTGCCATATATCATCACAACAATACAAGGAAAAAATACGCCCAATAGAGCTAGTTGGTGGATCTGGGGCATATTGGGTGTAATTACGGGCATTAGTTATTATTATGCTGGAGCTACAACAACTATTTGGGTTCCTGTTTGTTATGCAGTATGCCAAATCATAACCGCAATCTTATCTCTCAAATATGGAGAAGGAGGATGGAACCTATTAGATAAATTTTGTTTGGCTGGAGCAGGTACTAGTTTGCTGTTGTGGTGGATTTTTGACTCACCTTTAGTTGCTCTTATTTTTACTTTACTAATAGATTTGTTTGCTGCAATACCTACGGTTATCAAGTCTTATTCCCATCCCGAACAAGAAAGCTGCTTTTCTTGGACTATATTTTTAATTGCAAACACGCTAAACATGATTGCTTTGGAAGAATGGTCTATCTCATTAGTAGCTTATCCATTCTATTTGTTTTATTTGAGCAGTACTTTATCGATTATATTGTGGCTTCCTAGAATCACTGGTAAGTCAAAATCTTATAGAAGAAAACAATCAGATATAGGTATTGAATACAATGAAAATTTCTAACAATTCATACTTTTGATTTTTATGAAGAAAGCCTACCAAATAACCTGGTGGCTTTTTTGCTTTTTAACCCCGAAGCATCAAAAAAACTTAATTTAAGACACTAATTAAAATCATATGTATGTTTTTGAATGCAGAATTGGGAACTCTAATTATTGAATAGAAATAGCAAATTTATTTTTACTGTCTCAAATTCTTATTAAGTTAATTATTATTATGGTTTCTAAATTTAGTTCTGAAGAAATACCTCAAGTTTCTGAATCACCAGACACCAGGAAATTTCCGATTCGAGGAATCCTGATTATTCCTTTCCTAGTACAAATATTTGCTGCTGTCGGACTAACTGGATATCTTTCTCTGCGCAATGGTCAAAAAGCAGTTAACGATTTAGCTAGTCAATTAAGAACAGAAGTAAGCGATCGCATAGATCAACGTCTTGATACACACATGGAAACTGCTCGAAGGGTAGTTGAGAACAATCGCCAAGCAATTGATTTAAATTTACTAGATTTAGAAAATACAGAGCAAATAGGTCGTTATTTTTTCCATCAAGTTCATAATTTTAACTTAGGCTATCTTCTAATTGGATTTAAATCTGGTAAGCATGTATCTTCTGGACATTTTTTAGGGGACGAAGTTGTCACGATTGATGAGGTTAACTTAGATAAGTACGGCGATACCAAGCTTCATGTATATAAGCCTAACGATCAAGGAGATAGAGGAAAAGAATTTATTGATGGTGGAGACACACTAATTGATGGCAAATTCTCTCTACAAAATGAAGGATGGTTTAAGGAACCAGTCAAAGAAGGTAAAGCAGTCTGGACTCCAGTATACAACTGGCAAGTCGAACCATTTCCCCTTTCAGTTGCTCATGGTACTCCGATTTATGATGACAACAATAGTCTCGTTGCGGTAATTGCAGTCGAACAGCAACTTTCACAAATCAGCGACTTTTTAGCTCAATTGAAAGTCAGCCCACAAGGAAAAACTTTTATTGTGGAGCGAAATGGTCTACTAGTTGGAGATTCGGCTGAAGAAAAACCATTTAAAATTGTAAATGATAAACCAGAGAGATTGAAAGCCACCGACAGCCAAGATCCTCTTATTAAAAATACTGCAGAGTACTTAAACGAACAATTTGGCAATCTAGATAAAATTGAGGGCACTCAGCAGCTTAGTTTTAAGTTAGACGGAGAACGTCAATTTGTTCAAGTAACACCCTGGCAAGATGAGTTGGGTTTGGACTGGCTAGTTGTGGTTACCGTTCCTGAGTCAGACTTTATGGGACAAATCAACGCCAATACTCGTTCAACCATTATGCTCTGTTTGTTGGCACTAGGTGTGGCGATCGCATCGGGTTTCTACACTTCTCGATGGATCACCAAACCGATTTTGCAGCTCAACGAGGCTTCTGAAGCAATTGCCGATGGAGAATTAGAGCAAAAAGTAGACGAAGAGTTCCAAGTAAATGAACTGAGTGTTTTAGCCCAGTCTTTCAACCGCATGGCGGGGCAGCTAAGAGCTTCGTTCACCGCCCTAGCTGAAACTAATATCGAACTGGAAAATCGCGTTGAAAAACGAACTATCGAATTGAAAGAGGCGAAGGAAGAAGCAGACTCCGCTAATCAAGCAAAAAGTGAGTTCTTAGCTAACATGAGTCACGAGCTGAGAACGCCCCTAAACGGAATCTTGGGCTACGCACAAATTCTTCAGCAATCTCGCTCCCTTGATGGTAAGGAGAAAAAAGGAGTTGATATCATTAGCCAATGTGGTACTCACTTGCTAACGTTAATCAACGATATTCTAGATCTTTCCAAGATTGAAGCTCGCAAAATGGAACTCCATCCTGTAGAGCTGCATTTTCCTTCTTTTGTTCAAGGTGTAGTAGAAATCTGTCAGATTAAAGCCGAACAAAAAGGAATTCAATTTGTCTATGAAGCAGATCCTAGCTTACCTACAGGGATCGAAGCAGATGAGAAAATGCTGCGCCAGGTCATTATGAACCTTTTGAGTAATGCAATCAAGTTTACGGAAAAAGGTAGCGTAGAACTCGTAGTAACTAACAAATCTAGTAATTCCGAGGAATCTGACATAGATACGATTCGTTTTGAGGTAAAAGATAGCGGTATCGGAATGAACCCCGAAGATATCGAAAAAATCTTCTTACCTTTCGAACAAGTTGGTTCGGTCAAGAAACAGTCAGAAGGTACTGGTCTGGGATTAGCCATCAGTCAGAAGATAGTTGATATGATGGGGGGGCAACTTCAAGCTACCAGTAAACTCAACGTAGGTACTACTTTCTGGTTCGAGATCGACCTCAAAGAGACTAGCAATTGGCAAGAGGTAGCTCAAATTGCTTCTGTCAAAGGTAAAATTACTGGTTTCAAACAAGAAGAATGCAAAATTCTTGTGGTTGACGATCGCTGGGAAAATACGTCAGTTATCGTTCAATTATTAGAACCCTTCGGTTTTACCATGAAAACTGCCGAAAATGGTCGAGAAGGTTTAGCTATAGCTCTTGAATGGCAGCCAGACTTAATTATTACTGACTTAACTATGCCCGTGATGGACGGTCATGAAATGCTATCTCAATTGCGTCAATCCCCACAGGTGTCTCCAGATCTTAAGGTAATTGTTTCTTCTGCCAGTGTCTTTGAAAGCGATCGCCAAAAGAGCTTAAAAGCTGGCGCAAACGACTTCTTGCCCAAGCCAATTCAAAAAGATGTTTTACTACAGACATTGCAACAGCAGCTAGATCTAGAGTGGGTTTACGACCAAAAAACCATGGCGAAAAAAGCTAGAGTCGAAGTTAATAAGACGACTCAGATTCCCCAATCTATTCCGATTATTCCTCCTTCTCCTGAAGACGTGGCAATACTCCACGATCTCAGTCGCAAAGGTTTACTCAACGATTTGATTCAAGAAATAGAGCGCATCGAAGCATTAGATCCCAAATTTTTGCCCTTCGGTAAAACTTTGCGTGAATATGCCAAAGGCTTCAAATTGAGACAGATCAAAACCTTTATCGAAGAATATTTGTAAATCATAACCACAACAAACAATTGCTTATCCCACACACTAAGGAGCAAGGAGATCGATATGACTGAAAATTCTAATTCTCGTAGTATTTTGATTGTCGATGACAACCACAATAACCTAGAAGTATTGTCTGAAACTTTGACTAGAGCTGGATTCCAAGTTTCTGTAGCCATCGATGGAGAAAACGCTCTAGAGCAAATAGAATACTACAAGCCAGAGCTTATTCTTTTGGATGTCATGATGCCTGGCATCGATGGTTATCAAACTTGTCAGCGGATTAAATCTAATCCCAATACTTTTGATATTCCTATCATTTTTATGACAGCTCTATCTGACACCGAACATAAAGTCAGAGGCTTTGCTTTAGGTGCAGTAGACTACATCACCAAACCTTTCCAAAGGGAAGAAGTTTTGGCGAGAGTTAGAGTACAGTTGCAGTTACGCAATTTGGCGCGGACTCTAGAAGGGCAAAATCGTACCCTCAAAAAAGAGATTCTGCAAAGAGAAAGAGTAGAAGATTCTTTAACCAAACTCAACCAAGAGCTGGAGAAAAGAGTCGAAGAGAGAACCAACAAGCTCTCACGCACTCTCAAGACTTTACGCCACGCTCAAGTAGAACTAGTACAGCAAAAAAAAGATTTAGAGATCAGAGTTAGAGAGCGTACTTCTGAATTGGCTAAAAGTATGGCTGATGCGGAAAAAGCCAACCAGGCAAAAAGCCAGTTTTTAGCCAACATGAGCCATGAGTTACGCACGCCAATGAACGCCATCATCGGCTATAGCGAAATGCTGATGGAAGAGGCAGAAGATATTGGACAAGATGATTTTATTCCCGATCTGACAAAAATTCATGGCGCGGGAAAACATCTTCTAAATTTGATCAATGACATTCTCGACCTCTCTAAGATTGAAGCTGGTCGCATGGAATTATTTTTAGAGAATTTCAATGTCAAAAACTTAATCAATGAAACAATCTCCACAATTCATCCTCTGATTGAAAAGAATCAAAATGTACTAGAAACCAATTTAGTGGATAACTTGGACGTAATGCACGCCGATATGACCAAGGTGCGCCAAAGTCTTTTTAATTTACTGAGCAACGCTAGCAAATTTACTAAACAGGGAAAAATTATTCTAGATGTCAGCTCTCACCTAATTCAAGAGAAGCAATTCATTACTTTTAAAGTAAAAGACACTGGAATTGGCATGAACGCAGAGCAAATTAGCAAACTATTTCAGGCGTTTACCCAGGCAGATGCTTCTACTACTCGTAAATACGGCGGTACTGGGTTGGGTTTGGCAATCACCAAAAAGTTCTGTGAGATGATGGGAGGAGATATTCAGGTAGAAAGCGAGATAGGCAAGGGTTCGACCTTTACTATTAATATTCCAGTTCAGGTAGTAGATCCGAGTAAATCACGACCAAGTAAATCTCAGGACAACTTTACTTCGACCGCAGGAAATTCAGATAAAAAAAAGAATACTGTCTTAGTAATCGATGACGATCCTACAATTCACGATCTTCTTAGACGTTTTTTGAATAAAAAGGGATTTGAAGTTAAGACGGCTAAAACTGGTGCTGAAGGAGTAAGACTCGCAAAAACGCTGCAGCCTGAGGCAATTACTCTAGATGTAATGATGCCAGGAATGGATGGATGGTCGGTTTTAACATCCCTCAAAGCTCATCCTCAAACAGCAGATATTCCAGTCATCATGATGACCATGGTAGACGACCAAAATTTGGGTTACGCTTTGGGTGCTGCAGAGTATTTGCTCAAACCTATTGACGGTAAAAAATTGGAGACTATCCTCGATAAATTTAAACCGAATTCTAATTCGGATTTAATTATGGTGGTAGAAGATGACTCAGGAGTCCGCGAAATTTTGTGTCGTCAGCTAGAGTCAGAACAATGGAAAGTGATCGAAGCAGAAAACGGGAAAGAGGCGTTGCTCAAGCTAAAAAACTGTACTCCAGGTTTAATTTTGTCAGATTTGATGATGCCAGAAATGGATGGATTTGAATTGGTTCATCGTTTAAAACAAGATGAAAGTTTGAGTTCGATTCCTGTAGTAATTTTAACGGCGAAAACCATTACCAATCAGGATCGACAGAAGCTGCATGGCGGAGTAAGTAAGATTTTTGAAAAAGGTTCTTATCAAAGATCGGTACTGTTCAACGAAGTTAGTAACTTATTAGCTCAGGCGATCGCCAGGCAGCAAAGCGATATAAACAGCATGCCAGCGTAAAAAACAATAAAAAAAAGCAAATAAAATTAAAACTTTAAAAATATCCAAATAAACGCTATTTTTATCAAAATAATGTCTAAAATTTTGTTAGTTGAAGATAATGAAATGAATCGAGATATGCTATCTCGTCGCTTAAAACGCCGTGGTTACGAAGTCATGATTGCAGTCAATGGCGCTCAAGGAGTTGAAATGGCAACTTCTATTCTGCCAGATTTGATTTTGATGGATATGAGCCTTCCAATCATGGATGGTTGGGAAGCAACTAGAAACATTAAAGCAGATTCGGCTACTCAATCTATTCCTGTAATTGCTTTGACCGCTCATGCCATGTCTGGCGATCGCGAAAAAGCGCTTAAAGCAGGATGCGACGATTACGATACTAAACCAATAGAGCTATCTCGCTTATTGACGAAAATCAAAACATTTTTGGGAGATAGCTGAACTTGTTCTTGGCAAATCTACGATGATTACTTTATCTTGCACTGTACTTTAAATGACTATCGATAATCACCCCTACTCGTCTCTTTCTCATCTGCGTCACGAATTGAGGACGCCGATCAACGCCATTATTGGCTATAGCGAGATGATTGTTGAAGAATTTGAAGACATCAATGCTGAGGTTGAATATCTCCAAGAACTTGAAGAGATCCGTGAATGCGGTGCCAAATTATTAGTTGCGATCGATAATTTTCTCAATCCAGTCTCACTACCTACCAATCAGCTTGAATTAGAGCAAATAGTCACCAATCCCAAACTCAAGGTCGAACTAAAGGCACTAACCAATCTAACCTTGGAACGATGCCAAACATTAATTCCTACAATTGAAGCTGAGTTTGTGACTGATGTAGAAAAAATTCAGACTGCAGCGAACAAATTATTAAAAGAAATTGACGAGCTTTTAGTTGTCGGAATTGAAAATAATCGACCCTTTGCTGAGGACGAGATTGCTGTTGGAGAAACAATCTCAGAAATCTCAGACATAGATGTTGCGATCGATTCTGGTTTGCTTTTAGCACAAGAGGAAGAACAACCCCTAGATCCCGCTCAGTATACAATCTTGGTTGTAGATGATAATTCAACTAACAGGGATTTGCTTTCTCGTCAGGTCAAAGCTCAAGGCTATCAAGTTGCTACTGCGGCAAATGGTCGAGAGGCGATTAACGCCATTAAAACAGGAGTTTATGACCTTATCCTGCTAGATATTATCATGCCTGAAATCAATGGCTATGAGGTTTTAAAGTGGATTAGAGCTGGAAACTGGCGACACATTCCTACGATCATGATCTCGGCATTAGACGAGATTGACAGCGTCGTCAAATGTGTTGAAATGGGTGCAGCAGATTATTTAGCGAAACCTTTTAACCCGACTTTATTAAGAGCCAGATTGGGAGCATGTCTAGAACAAAAAAGACTGCGCGATCTCGAAAAGTCTTATCTAGAAAAGTTAGCCCTAGCCAACGAAGAAATAAAAACGCTCAATGGCTGTTTGGCAGAAGAAAATCTGCGTCTAAGCACGGAGCTAGAAGTTACCCAGCGTTTGCAGATGATGCTCTTGCCCAAAGAGAAAGAACTCAACCAAATTGAAGGCTTGGAAATTGCTGGTTTTATGGAACCTGCTGATGAGGTAGGAGGGGACTATTATGACGTACTCCAACATCACGGACGAGTAACTATCGGTATTGGAGATGTTACGGGACATGGTTTAGAAAGCGGCGTTCTGATGTTGATGGTGCAAACTGCCGTTCGCACCCTGATGGAAAACAACGAAACCGACCCAAAAAAGTTTTTTGAAGTACTCAATCGCACCATTTATAAAAACGTACAGCGGATGGATTCGGACAAAAATTTGTCTCTCTGTTTGGTTGATTACCAAGAGGGAGTACTAAGCCTAAGCGGTCAGCATGAAGAAATGTTAGTAGTTCGTTCGGGCGGAAGAGTTGAAAGAGTCGACACTATCGATTTGGGATTTCCTATTGGTTTAGAGGAAACTATCGAAGATTTTGTTTTTCAAGCAGAAATTCATCTCAATTTAGGAGATGTGGTCATATTATACACAGATGGTATTACAGAAGCCGAAAATACTTCAGGAGAATATTATGGAATGGAAAATTTATGCAACATCTTAAAACAAAATTGGCAAAAATCTGCCCAAGACATTCGTCAGGCAGTTATTCAAGACTTGCGATCGCATATTGGAGTAGAAAAAGTATATGACGACATAACTTTAGTCGTTCTCAAACAAAAATAAGTTTTTTTGTTTGAAAACGGCCGTATCAAACTTCTCGTTATTAAAAATTATATGAATACAAGTAAGCTCGACACGAAACAAGTACTGGGAAATTTTATTCAAAATTTACCTCCAAGCCAAGAATACCTAATTCTCAGCTTTTCTCCTGGTTCGATACCTCTCCGTCAAAGATGGCGCAATAACTGTTTGTCCGCAGATTTTTTAGCTGACTACCTCAGCACTTTTTTCTTGAGTGACGAACACCAACAGGTAGAATGCAGCAAACAGGCAGAAGTCAAAAGCGCAATCAGCTACATTGCCAACGAGCTATTAGAAAACGCGATGAAGTATGGTGTAGAGATGTCACCTTTTCCGATTAGCATCCAGATTCATCTCAATCCAGATTTAATTGTTTTCCAGCTTACAAACAGTATTCGAGCAGAAAAAACTGTTCAATTCAGACAGCGCATAGATTACTTACTCAACGGCGATCCTGAAGAACTATATATTGCCCAGTTGGAAAAGAATGCTTTGGAAGAGAATTGCGAAGAATCTGGATTGGGTTTGCTGACTATGCTCAATGACTACGGAGCAAAACTCGGTTGGAAGTTTGAATCTTTGCCAGAAGGATCTTCTGAAATGGCAGTCACCACCATGGTACAGCTCAATATTTGAGATTTATTTTTTTGGGAATCAAAATCTTTTCAATTCAAGCATTAGTTGCGGCGCGACCGAAGGAAGTCCTTTAGGGAACAGCAACGCCTTACTTTCAGTCACGAAGCGTTATCCCTTCAGGGACGCAGAGTCTCGAAAAGGCTAAGATAACAAATGAGAAATAACTATCTATTCTAGGTTGAATAATTTTGAGTTTTTAGCAATGAGAATAGCTGAATAAATATTAGTATTTACAATACGATTATGGAAATTAAAGCAGAAAATTATAATGTCTTATATGATGAAGCATCCCATAATATTATTTTTGATGGTTCATTACGCCTCAACGGTACGGCTGAATACGCTTCTATTACCGAGCTATTAGACAATGTCGCCCAAAAAGAACCAGAAAAAATCGTTCTCGATCTTAAAGAATTGAATTTCCTTAACAGTTCTGGAATTAGTATTTTATCCAAGTTTGTGATTAATATTCGCCGACGCAAGAATATCCAAATGGTAGTTATTGGAGCTAAAAAAAATCCCTGGCAAGGAAAATCATTAAAAAATTTACAGCGTTTAATGCCTTCTTTGAAGCTAGAGATGGAAGAATAATCAAAATTTATTTTTTCAACCTACAATACTCCAAGCTAATTTGTCCTATTTTGGGATGAGGAAACATCGCTTTAAGCGTCCTGTATATTTCCCCATCACCTGATACCTTATTATTTGTTTACTTGCTTTATGAAGTAGCTTTTTTGCTAGGTGGTAATTTTATGTTCTTAGCCAAACCTAGAAAAGACAGAGTTTGAATCATCATCCAGGTCAAATCGATTTCCCACCACTCTAAACCATGACGAGCAGAGTATTGAAATGCGTGGTGATTGTTATGCCAACCTTCACCAAAAGTAAGTAAAGCCACCCACCAGCAGTTTAGAGATGTGTCTTGAGAATCATGACTTTTATAGCCAAACTTATGAGTCGCACTGTTAACAAACCAGGTGCAGTGAAATACTACTACCAAGCGAACAAAAACTCCCCAAATTACAAAAGGTAAACCACCAAAATAGTAAAGAATAGCAGCCAGAATTAGCTGAATAGGAATCATGCCATATTGGCAAAACTGATAAAAGCGATCGCCCGATATATCTTTAGTGTAGCGAGGGATATATTCATTAGCTGGGTTTTGACACAACATCCAACCTAAATGACTCCAGTAAAATCCTTTGAGAGAATTGTGAGGGTCTTGTTCTTTATCGGAATACTGATGGTGAATGCGATGCAAACCAATCCAATCTATTGGACCGCCTTGACCTGCTAAAGTACCGCAAAAAATTAGCCAATATTCTAATGGTTTGGGGACTGTAAAACTGCGATGAGCAACAAGGCGATGAAATCCCAGGGTTATGCCTACTCCAGCCGTAATAACATATAGAACAAAAGCAACCCCCAAAGCATTCCAAGTAAAGTTGCTGGGGATTAAGGCAAATAAGGCGATAAAGTGAATTATTGCCATGTACACAATCGTCCCCCAAGCAGGAGGAATTTTTTCTGAAGTAGCCACTGTCATTTGTTAATCTAAGTTTCAACTCTACGTAATATTTATGTGTTTGCTAATATAAACACTCAAAAAGATATATGAATACTAAAGATCTGCTGTTGGAAGCAGAAAAAGCACTAATACCGATTTTTTCTGGTATTGACACTCAGGTCAAGCAAAATATCAAAAAAGTTCTATCAGCATTTCGTGACAATAAGATCGGAGTACAACATTTCACCAGCGTTAGTGGTTACGGACACGACGATTTGGGTAGGGATACTCTCGATAAAGTTTTTGCTCAAATAATGGGCGCAGAGACAGCAGCAGTTAGGGTTCAGTTTGTCTCTGGCACTCATGCGATCGCCAGTGCTTTGTATGGCGTGTTACGTCCAGGTGATGAAATGCTAGCAGTAGCGGGTGCGCCCTATGACACTCTAGAAGAAGTGATTGGTTTGAGGGGTAATAATCGGGGATCGCTCAAAGATTTTCAAATTGATTATCGAGCTTTAGAGCTAACCGATAATGGAACGATTGATTGGAAAAGGCTAGAAACAGCAGTCCAGCCCCAAACTCGCCTAGTATTGATTCAAAGATCTTGTGGCTATTCGTGGCGCAAAAGCCTATCCAATCAAGAAATCAAAAAAATTGTCCAGATCGTCAAGAAGCAAAATTCCAACACGGTTTGTTTTGTGGATAATTGCTACGGAGAGTTTATCGATATTGTCGAACCGACTGATGTAGGTGCAGATTTAATGGCGGGTTCGCTAATTAAAAATCCAGGAGGAACTATTGTAACGGCTGGGGGATATGTTGCGGGCAAAAAAGAACTAGTGGAAATGGCAGCCTGTCGTTTGACTGCACCAGGGATAGGCAGTAGTGGAGGAGCGACTTTAAATCAAAATCGTTTGATGTATCAAGGTTTATTTTTGGCACCTGGAATGGTGGGAGAAGCAATCAAAGGAAGTCATTTAATTGCTTATGTATTCGATAAATTGGGATATCCAGTCAACCCACTACCCTTGGAACCCCATCGGGACATTATTCAAGCTATTGAGCTAGGTTCACCAGAAAAATTGATCGCGTTTTGCAGAGCAATTCAACAACATTCTCCCGTCGATTCCTATCTAGAACCCGTCCCCGCCGCAATGCCTGGTTATGAGAGTCAACTGGTAATGGCTGGTGGGACGTTTGTTGATGGCAGTACCTCCGAGTTTTCAGCAGATGGTCCTTTGAGAGAACCATACATTGCTTTTTGCCAGGGAGGTACCCACTGGACGCATATTGCGATCGCTCTCGAAGCAGCAGTAGAAGCTATGAAAGCCGATTAGATAACAACAAAATCATCGCTAGTGAGATCGTTAGCATCAACATCGATCAATATTGCCAAAACATTATTATTATTGCTGCTATCAATGACTATAGAGGCAGTGCCAAACTGATTATTTTTGACAATCAGGTCATTAAAGTTCAAATTCCCGCTTAAACCCAATTTATCGACATTTTGACTAAAGTCTTTGACGGTGACTTTTCCACTGCCAGATTCTAAAACAAAGGTATCAGCACCATCATTACCGAACAGTACATTATTTCCATCGCCAGCAGACAATAGATCGTCTCCATTACCACCTTTTAAAACATCATCACCAGTACCGCCGATGAGAGTATCATTGCCGTCTCGACCATCAAGTATTAGTTTTAAACTGCTGGCTTTTCCGTCAATCAGATTATTATCTGATTTACCCCAAAGTACGATGCTTTCAATATGACTAAAGAAGTCTGTTTCGCCATTGTCAGCAATTAGCCGATCTTGGGCGAGTAATAAATCTCCTGTATTAGTGGCAATAAAGCGATCGCTTCCCAAGCCGCCATCGATTGTGTCGTTGCCCGCGTTGCCGACAAGAATATCGTTACCTCCATTGCCCTCTAAAAAGTCGTTGCCATGACCGCCCTTAAGAACATCGTTCAGCTGTCCGCCTTTGAGGGTATCGTCGCCTCCATAACTAGAGAAAACGGCTTTCATAGAATTAACCCCAGAAGCATCGATCGAATTATTGTCGTCAAGACCTCGTAGAGCAACAGTTTCTAGATTGCTTAAATAATCTGTGCCAGCATCGTCAGTAATTAACCGAATATCAGTCAATAACAAATTACCCGAACTAGTTTCTGTCAAACGATCTTGTCCCAAACCGCCATCAATAGTATCGTTGCCTTTACCTCCTCTCAGGCGATCGTCTCCGCCATAACCATTGATAATCTGATCTTCAGCATTCCCGATCAAAACGTCATCGTTTTCTGTACCGTCGAGAATATTGACGTGACTGCTATATTCGGTATTTAGAGTAAAGTATTGACCGTGGTTGAAATCAACTCCCTTAAAGGTCAAAGTACTATCACTAATAGTTCGCCCAAAAGTATGGAATTGGAAATTACTGAAATTATCACTATCGCTAATTTGTAAAGCGTATTCTTCTAAAGGTAATTGTTCTCCCAGCTTTAGCAAATCCAAAGAAATAGAAACTGTTCCTAGATCGCCTTGATTCTCTTGAACTTGCCAGATACGCTGTGATAATTCAGCACTGTTATTGTTACCCCAAATTAGTGCTTCGCCATCTTCCAAGCCATTTACAGTATCTTCAGCCGCAATAGTAATAATTGAATCTGCATTGCTGCTGCGGGATTTTATTTGTAGCAAATCGGAATGGTCATCTCGGGCAATACCTCCAATGTCGTGTTTGTATTCTCCTGCGATCGCAGCATCCCAGAGAATAGAGCCGTCTGATGCTATATAGTTAGTGGGAGTAGTTCGATCTAAAGTAATACCATATTTGATTCCTAGATAAGTTCTAACTTTAGTTTCTTCTACAGCATCCAATACTGAATCATAGAGAATAAACTCGGCTATGTCTCCCTCAAAACTGGGTGCTAATCGGCGATTGACAAAACCATGGTTAGAATTTTCGGTATCGACGGAATCATCCAGCAAAACTCCATCTTTTTCGACAGCTAGATTGAAAATGCTGCTGTTACTAACCTTATCAAAACTAACAATGGCGATTTCATCTACAGGACTATCTAGATCCGAAGCATAAGCATCGCCACCGTAGTAATTGACTCCGACTTTGCCACCGATACCGTAATTGAGATCGAAGTAGTTTAGATACCAGTCATCGGCTAAAAGAGAACCAGAGTTTTTATTGCTGTTGACTACAAAAAATAGACTGCCTTCTGTATAGATTTCTTTGTCAGTTACGAGTAGATCTCCGTCGGAACCTGAATGCCACAGTCCATCAAAAGTAACTGCAGGATTGAAGTTAATAGCATTCTCGGTTACTACTGGTTGCTTGGCGATCGCACTTTGGCTGTAGTTGCGCTGATTTAAGCTGCTATCCTGCCAATTAGAGACTTTACCGTTGTCGGTAGTAACTCCCGAACCCGCTTTTAACCAAACTTGCAAATTACTACTAACGTCCCCTGGCGTTCCCGTTACTGGTAAGGCTAAGGAGAAATAGTTAGTATCGTTTAAATCAACTCCCGCAAAGGTAATTTTATCGCCATTGATCGCACCAGGAATCGAAGAAGAAACAGCATTGCTAAAGTCGCCATCATCATCAAGCAACAAGACAAAATCATCTGGATTGGTAGTTTCATAACCAAGATTGCTGAGATCGAAACTTAAATCGACTGTCCCTATATTTCCTTTTTGCTGTAGATACCACTGCCTGGGCATTTTTTCGTAGTTACCGAGGTCGATTGTATTATAGGCGTCGATCACTCCGCCGTTATTACTCCAAGTTAAAGCTTCGCCATTATCTAGATCGCTGGCATTGCCGATAGTTACAATTCCATCATCATTACTGCTGCGAGATTTTATTTGATTGAGATCTGAAGCATTATCGATCACAATACCTGCAATATCCTGGTTGTAATTACCTGCTGCTGTGGCATCCCAAAGAATCTCTCCTTGAGAATTAATATAGTTAGTAGGGGTAGTTTGGTCTAAAGTAAAACCGTATTTAATACCTAAATAGGAGTCTACTGCCAAGCGAGCGCCTGCTGCCAAAGCTTGATTAAATATAATTACCTCAGCGATATCTCCCTCAAAAGCATCAGCAGAAATTAGGGAACTCAATTCTAAGGTTTTGCCATCGGCATTAAATCTATTGGAAGTATCGCTATCGCTGGCAATTTCTAAACCGTTAAGCAAAATAGATTGACCGACTTCTGTTTCTGTCTGAAAATTCCACATTTGGAAAGTGTTTGCCGTATCGAAGCTAGTGCTGAGTCTACCACCGCTGTAAGTAGTCCCCTGGTCGAAATAAACATTACCACTGTAGGGTAAGTGAACTAGCAAGCGTCTGTAGGTGCTATCGGGGGTAGCTGCCAAGATCGAACTTCTTTGATTGGTGCGATCGCTTTGAGAGACGATATAAATGGAAACATCTTCATTGGCAAAGTCTGTAGGTAGAGTATTGAGACTGGCTAGAGTATCGTTACTGCCATCAAAACTGATTACTGGGTTGTAGTTGAGTCCATTGGCTTCTAAAGTCGGTCTACTGTCAGCATTATCTTGACCAAGGTCGATCTCTGCTTGACTGTTATCGCCCCAAACAACCACTTGTCCGTTACTGGTGGTAACATCACTGTCCGCTTTTAACCATAGCTGAAGATTTTGATAAATTCCCCCAGGATTTTCCGTCGGAATCGCATCGTCATTGATGATAGTTGCTTGCCCTTGTGCGTCATCAATTAGAACGTGTTTGGGAGTGGTCAAATTAAGGAAAAATGTTTCGTCTAGTTCGGTTATACTATTGTCAATTAAAGGAACTCTAACAGTAATACTAGATTCTCCTGGTAAGATGCCAAATCTACCGCTGACGTATGTATAGTCTTCACCTGCCTTTGCCGTACCATCCTCGGTAGAAAAGCTAGCAATTGCTGTATGAACGCTTGGTTTATCCAAGCTGATGGTAAATACAGCTTCCGTACCATCCTCGCTGACTGCCACATCCGAGACTGAAAGCGATCGCGTTTCTTCAATTGTCCCGACTGCTTGATTATCGGCAATAGCAGCATTGACAGGGTTAGATAAATTGAGATATAGATTTTCGTCTGCTTCTTCTGTATCGTCTACAGTTATGCCTACATAAACCTGTTTTTCAGTCTCTCCTGGCTGGAAAGTAAGAGTTGTACTTTTAGCACTATAGTCTTCTCCTTCAACTGCCGAGCCGTCTGCCGTTGCGTAGTCAACCTTTACAGTTTGATTGCTGGGCGTATCCAAGGTTATCTTGAACAGTAAGCCCGTAGTGTTTTTGATATTGCCGTTACTATCTCTAACAGGTATGCTGGATAATACCCCCGCATCCTGAATGCTGATTTGAGGCAAGGTATCGGAGTCATCATCGTCAATGATAATCTCGGCATTGCCATAACCCGTAGTTAGATAGAAGCTTTCATTACTTTCATTGAGAGCATCACCGATAATGGGAATCTGGACGGTTTTGCGCATTTCTCCAGGATTGAAAGTAACCGTACCGCTGACGGCTTGATAGTCTTCTCCAGCGATCGCGCTATTGTCCAAAGTACTGTAGCTTACAGTAAATTCATCCCGCACGGCTTTATCGAGGCTGATTGTAACCTTAGCAGTGCTATTGGTATCCTCTTCATAAACAGTAATATCTTCTAGAGAAACTACTGGTGGGGTGACAGCAATTGCCGTATCTTCTGGTTTGTAGAGAATATTAATTCTGGCATCTTCTGCTAGGGAATAGTAGCCTTCGACAGTAACAAAATTTGCGTCTCCCAAATCGATCTCTAAATCCTGGTTGATTTGAACTAAATTGAGTTCGGAAAAAGCAAAGGTAGACAGATCCAAAGTATCTAGACTGTTTGTATCGATCAGGCGATCGCTTCCTGTAGTCAGTTCAGGACTATAGCCACCGAACATATTACCGATAGGATTGCCGATAATAATGTCGTCGCTACTAGAATTGATAATGTTTTCGATCTCAACATCGATCGCAATAGAAGTACCGTATTTGGGGACATAATATTTGACATTGTTTTTAGTATACGAAGATCCCTGATAGGCATTTTGAGTAGTTTGAAATTCCGCTTGGTTGAGATTGAACCGATAGCCAGAATCATCAAAAGCCAGGTTGGAAAAATCAAAAGTATCCGTACCGCCACTGTCCCAAATCGTTTGCTTTAGCTTAGAAGAAGTATCGATAGATAAATCTCCGTCAACCAGGTAGTTATCTACTGTCAAAAACTCGTATACCGTATCTTCTGGGCGATACTCGTCCGCCCCGTATCTTTCCTGCAACGACTTAATGTCATAAGCCATAAAAGTTCCAGGATGATAGCCAGGAAAGGTATAGGACATTACGGAATTAGAAGAATTGTCTTCAGGATCGAATACCGAACTATCTCGACCAAAGGTATGAGGCATGCCCAAAGAGTGACCCAATTCGTGCAGTAAAGCTGCATAGGCATAGACTCCAGGTATAGATTCCCAACCATTGTGTCCCGCATCGGAAGCTGCAGCCCAGTCTCCTAAATGGATATTTCCTCCATAATAGGCATAAGCATAGCTAGGGGCATCGGAAACCAGAATACGAATGTTGCCTACTGTCGATTCTGACTCTGCCACCTCCACAAATTCGCGATCAACAAAGGTGTTAAGATGCTCAAAGATTTGACGATAGCTAGCTTTGACAAAGTCACTAACTTCTCTGATGTTAGTTTCAGAGGCAGCACCATCATAACCACCGTGTCCGAAGACAGATTCG
>JBCDCO010000054.1:0-24011 GCA_039181635.1 Cyanobacteria bacterium P01_G01_bin.19
CGAGCATTTGGGTTTAAGACCCCCGCTAAAACGAAGTTTAGCGCACATGCGGCTCACGCCTTTGTTCGATTGCTGGCGGGTTAGAATCCCCCACAGGGCGGGATACCGCCCAAGCGCGTCGTAAGACGACGCTTGCCACGCAAGGCGTGGCGTATCGATCCTTCTGCCCTCTGCCTCCTGCCTCCTGCCTTCTTCAATTTAAATGCCATGATGAAACAAAATTCATCCTGGAAGCCTCAAGTTAGTCCTTGAGGAAAACCTCAAGTTACTGATTAAATTTGACTATTATTCACGAGTAAATAGCATTACAGCTAATGATTGGTGTGATGACCAATTATTATGGCTGAATTTTGCTCGTAGCGGTCACCTGATAAGAACAATTAAACTTGACATTCAAGACAATCGCTTTAGGATAATCTTGCCATTTCTCTACTGCTACTGATTCCCAGTTCTCTTGCTATTTGACGATGATTTTTGCCTTGAGCTGCCATGACTATAATTTTGGCTCTCTTGGCGATTTGTTGACTGGTACTGTGACGAGCCAGAATCTCTGCTAGTTCTTGGCTTTCGTCATCTTCTAACTTTACTGGTTTGGGAGCTAATCTTGGCATCTACGATAATTTGGCAATCCGATTTTTCCGCTTCCAAATTTTACTCTTGTTTAACTGAGACTATCTTTCAATTTAATGGTTGCTTTATCTAAGCCCTCGTCCACTAGACGACGTTTAGCAAAAACTTCTCATGTTTTGCTTCAAGAGCGGAAATGATTGTGAAAATCTCATTCGAGATTACAGAGATAGACAAGGGATTGGGCTTTCGCTCAGTCTTCGGATATCACAAATTGAATAAGCGATCGCTTGCCAGGGCAGATAAGTAGTCGTGCAATTTTAATTGGATAGTTTAGATTGGGGAAAGGGTTAAAGAATACACAATGTACAAATAATTTTGCATTGGTACTTAATTAGTAAAGACAAAGTTAAATTCGTAGCGGCAAGGGAGACTCAATAGAAGTAATTAGTAAATTTTGCCGATCTATTCGACTTATAAATCAATAATTCCGCTGATAAATTTTGCTGAAATAAAGATACGAGCAGGCTAAGAAGAGAGTAAGAATTATTAATCAATAGCTACTTCAGCTTGATTGGCAAAATAGGGCAAGGACTTGTCTTTACTGGGGAAATAACGCCAGACAAAGCGTAAGACAAAAGGCAAGGCGATCGCCAGACAAACTAAGCCAAAGATCCATTCATTATCTGTCGCCTCCGAGGAAGAGTCTACCAAAGTAGTATTGTTTTCAATAAAGTCAGAAGAAAATTCCCCCATCACGGCAAAAGCATTATTTATACCGTGAGCGACAATTGGCACGACTAAAGTACGAGTTTTGATGTATAGTAGCGCCCAAGCAAATCCCACTGCTGCAATACCTATAGGATTGGGATGTAATAGACCAAAAATTATCGAAGACACCCAGATACCAACAGGAAGATTCCATTTGGTTGCCAATCTATGCAACAGTACGCCACGAAAAACAAACTCTTCGGTGATCGGTGCCACTATAACGTAGTTAATCACCTGCAAACACTTGCTAATTATAGGTAATACCGATTCTCTAGACTCTTGCTCAGAGAGAGTGTCCATAAAAGACTCGTGGAATTCAGGAGCAATTATCGATAGACAGTGAAATGAGACTAGTGCCGCACCGATAGAAAACAGCAAAAAAGCGATAGCCAATCCTAAGAGAGATACCCAAGAATAGCGAGGACGTAAATTGCCCCACAAATATTGCGGATTTAACTTAGACTGGCGCAATTCTTGGGCTAAATAGTAGCAAATGCTGACAAAGCTACAGGTATAAATAATGTGATTGACTAAAGGATCTTCAAAGCTTGGTAAACCAGGAATCAGCTCTCTAAACAAACCATATAAAGTAGCGAAGGCAATATTAAATAAAATGAACCAGAAAAATAAATATCTCGTTTTGGTAAAAGCAATATTGTTTGGTTTGAAAGAGGTTGACATAGAATTTTTACGAGAAGTGATTTGACCAAAAGTCTAAAACGATAAAACCGAGATTTTCCATAAGGCGATCGCTGGCAATAAGCAACGAACAATATTATTATGAATTTCATACCAAACATCAGCAATGCTTTTTGTCACAATGTCTATACCCTTTGATGCAGAATCCGCTCAGAAAAGGATAGATCGATTTTGGTGTCTTCCTGCTAGCTTTGGCATGGAAAGAAACGCTTACCATAACTATCTTAATGAAATAGTTAGCGATCGCTATGCCCTAATTAATGGACTACAGTTGTTGCGGGATGAATTGCAGTTTGCTGCTGCTAGCAAGACAGATATGCACATTTGCGGTGCCGATTTGAGTTTGCCTAGTATTGTTACTACTTTAGCTTATACTAACTGTGGCGATCGCATTCATCAAGGGGAAGTAACTAAGCGTTATCGCGATGTAGTAGCGTCTCGCTTTGCTACCCTCTCAGAAATTGGTGAGTTAAAGCTAGAGGCATTTTTCCCCGCTGGCGGCGGTACAGATAACGGAGCTACTTTAGCCCATGTTACCGTCGCCCATCAAATGGACGAACACCTACGTCGCCAGCTTTACAAAGGAAATCCTCAATCGATGGTTTTGGTGGCAATCGATCTTAAAACCCATGTGGGACGCTTAGAAGAAGAAGACAAGCGCATTTATGGTAAAACTCGCGAGTCTCCCTGGCGCGAACCCCGCCATGCCTGTGGAGCGATAGTAGGTGCATTATCTGAATATCACCCTCACAATATGATTCATCGCCGTATTAGGGATGATTTGGGGGAGACAAACTTTCAATATTTATCTAATAATCAAATTTTGACCGAAGACGGTACAGACATTACTATGGCAGTAGCAGCGGCAATTGTTGCAATTCGTGGCGTCCGTAACACTGCCATGGCAATGACTCAGGAAATAGACGAGCGGGGTGTCGCTCACTTGACTGCTAGTACTACGGTTAATCGTCCCTCCAGAGATGATTTGGTGATTTATTTAGCCAGAGCAACCGTATTCAATGGTAAAGTCCGCATTCAAAGCTTGGGTACGAAAGCTCACCTATATGGAGGAAAGCTAGTTCAGTATGCAGGGGAAAAAAGACTCCAGTTGACTTACGATAACCTCAATACCGAGTGCTTGCCCGTAGAAGAAATTCCTTACAAAATAAAGACTTCCTCATTTGGATAACTAAACTTTATCGGAAATGAGGGAAAACCCCTAAGAACTAGTTTCTTCTGGAACAGAAGTATAGAAGTCTTGAGAACTAATGACATAGGCTAATATTCCTGAAACTGATATTTCGCAAGTTGAAGGATGAATGTAGGGTATTAAATTATGAAGAGTTTAAATGACCCAGATTGAATATTCAAGTTAAAAACTTAGTGCTTTCAAGAATGAATTGTTTTAGCTTTGTTCTTTCGAGGACGACCTCCTTTTTTCCCATTTTCTCTCGACGCTGCTTTTTTAAGTTCGGAGGTTGATTTACCACCCTTAGAAGCAATTTCTTTCATCCAAGATTTGGTGCCAAATATGCCAATTAATAATCCTGGAATACTCAAATCTATATCTGCTTCTTCCCACCTCAAACCTTTCTTGTTAGGTGTTAATGTTACCGTGCTAATAATTTCAGATTCTAATTCACAAACGCCTTGAATGATATTGATTGGACAAGAAAATATGCAACCATTTTCCAGACAAATAATTAGTTTTTTATTTTTGCGATCAAAAGATACTCTCTTTGCTTTTGGTTCAGTTCGGTCTATTTCTAGTTTATTTTGTTTAGCAGCTTCAATTTGTTGCTCTATTTCCAGTTCTGTAAGCTTTTCCGTTGTTTTACCCACCATGAATTTTTTTCCACTCAGCAATTAATTTGTCTTGATGTTCTTCTACTATCTTGATCGCTATTCTTACCTCTTTTGTTTTTAGGTTCTCTACTTCACGTAACTCAGGCTTGCCATTTTTACCTATGAAATTGATTACACATTCACCGTTGTTTTTTATAACGTGAACATGACTTGGAAGATGATCGTTAAAATATATTCTGATTGAATATCCATCTACATTAAGTATAGTTGGCATTAAGGTAAAACCTAAGCACTTCGGTTTTATGATAACAGAGAAAATTCTAATAAAGCTTAGCGATCGCAATTATGAATTTAGACCTTTTTTACCTTACAAGCAAAATTACTTAACTGCATAGCTATATAGCTGTTATATTTATAGACAAAACTTATTTTATGAATACATAGCTTTGCCAGCTAACTTAACTATGCCTCGAACGAGCGATAAAACTGAGTTTCTAGCGACTGTAGCCGAATATTTTAAAAAAATGAATAGTTTTAGTTCGTAAGCTGAGATATGTTTTGATGACTATGCGTTGAGTTTTAAATCCAGATTGGACGTGGAAAATTCTTTCATAAATTCGATTCCAGGACTTAGCATGATTTTCCAAGCTAACATTTCGTTGCGATTGTAATCGGGATCTATTTCTTTAATAGTTGCGATAATTGAATTTAGCCATAGATCGTACATTTTATTATCAATATTATTGACTTTCTTATGAACTATAGCCAAGCTTTGTAAAAAGGCACTACTTTCCTTTGTGGATGCAAAATCTACCAGATGTCTTAAAGAATCTTCAAGCATGTCTTTTTGGCGATCCATATTAGTAGATTTAAAAGCTTCTTTGACAAATGTCGAGGAGTTGATGAAATTTTTATAAAATAGAGGAAAAAATAAATTTGATTTATCAATTACATTACGTTGATAGCTATTATAAAAAATTTTTTCAAAATTCATAGCTGATAATCAATTTATTACTAGGTTAAAAGCGGGTTAAATATTCAGTGATCGAGCAAAAATAAAGATTGAGCTTTTCAATCTATTCAAAGCGATCAACAATTATATGCAAAAAATTCTTTTTTGGCACTGTATCGCAGTTCTAATACTAAATCCTGTTTACATAAAATGCTTAAAAGGTAGTCCTAAAGGATATCCCCATTCGAGGACAAGCCGCTTCGCATAAAGATAGGAGGTAGGCGGTTTTAGCCCTTTTCCCCTTTCCCAGTCTTAACAGATAAATTAGTGCGTAACATCAGTAATTAAGCTATTTTCAAGCCATAGATAACAACTAAACCTAAAACACCTGCACTGATGAGATAATAACTCAGGGGTAACAAAACCCGACGAATCAGCAATCCTTCCTGCCCTGCTAAACCAACTGTTGCTGAGGCAGCCACCACGTTAGAGACGCAAATCATATTGCCCGCAGCCGCCCCCATTGACTGCAAAGCCGTCACCACCGCCCCCGATACATCAATTTGCGTTGCTACTCCAAACTGAAATAAAGAAAACATCATATTACTGACGGTAGCACTGCCCGAAATAAACGAACCCATTGCGCCAATTGTCGGGGCAAATAGAGGCCAACTTTGACCAGCCAAATTAGATACTCCTGCTGCTAGAGTCAGCGGCATACTAGCTAGATCCGCTTGATTGAAGCCAGAATTGATAAATACCCTCGCCATCGGCACGGCAGCAGCCAATACAATAGTTGTTCCTGCTAAAGTTGTAGCGGCATCGACAATAGCCTGTTTTAAAGCCGTACCTTTCATATTGTGGAGAAAATAGGTAAGTAGCACCACCGCGATAAAAATTGTTCCTGGCAGATAAAATGGTTCTGACTTAATAGTTATTTCCGTGCCAAAAAGATTAACCAAGTTTAATTTAGCCAGCTTAAGCAATCCTTGCAGGGGTAAAAACGACAAGCGCGACAGCATCAGCAATAACCCCACTAAAACATAGGGTAGCCAAGCCTTAGCCAAATTCATTTCTTTTACTTCTGGCTTGATTTTTATTTGCAAGTTACCCATCCAACCATCTAACCAAGAAGACTTTGGCGGAAAATCCCAAACTTGCTTGGGTGTCAAAAAACCTCTTTGGGTAGCAGTTACGACGATCGCCAGTCCCAAAAGTCCACCAATGAGCGAGGGAAATTCTGCCCCTAAAAATACGGCAGTAATAGTGGCGGGAATGGTAAAAGCCAATCCTGCAAACAAAGCAAAACGCCATACCTCTAGCCCTTCTCGCCAAGACTTATTTTGACCGAAATAGCGAGTCAGACAAGCCACCATAAACAGAGGAATTAGCGTGCCGACGATGCTATTTAAAACGCCAATCTTAACTACTATTTGCCTAAAGTATTCACCATAGGTTAAACCTAACTCGGCAATATAGTTATTAACTACTGGCGTACCCTGTAAGCCCGTATCGATGCCTAACAAAACGGGTATACCTACCGCGCCAAAAACCACGGCTGTACTGTTAGCTATCAGGGCTACCATCACCGCACCCAAAGCTGGAAACCCTAAAGCTACTAATAAAGGACTGCATACCGCAGCAGGAGTCCCAAAACCCGATGCACCTTCTAAGAAGCTACCAAACAGCCAGACAATAATTATGGCTTGGATTCTTCTGTCTGGAGAAACTCCTAACAATCCCCGACGAATAGTGGTTACTGCCCCAGAAGCTTGCAAAACATTGAGCAGCAAAATTGCTCCAAAGATAATATAAAGAATTTCTGCTGCCATAACCAAACCTTGTATTGTGGAAGCGGCAATTACAGTAGCAGGAACTCGCCAAGCGATAAATGCGATCGCTACAGTGACGACATAGGTGACAGGCATCGCCCGACTGGCGGGAAGTTTGGCAATTACCAACAGTAGAAAAACTGTAAGTATAGGAGCGATCGCCAACAAGTCATATAAAGTCAATCCCATTAATTCCTCTACCTTATTATTTATTATCTGTCAGGAGAAACATTTTAATGACTAAAAACAGATGAAGTCCAATACAGATAAATAAATTTACTGTAAAAGTATATCTACGCCAAGTCTGAAATTGAGTAAACTATTTCCAAATAATAAGCCATTGATTCTTTTAAAGCAGGATTGAAAATATGCACCCGTCGATCTGGAGAAGTGCCAGACTCTTCTTTATCTGCTTTTACAGATTTGATGCCAGAACTATCCACTAAAACATCTAGTTGAGCTAACAATTCCTGACTTCTAGCTGGGGCATAGGGAGACTGTAGCCTTTCCAGGCTAAAACAGCTAAAAGCCATCACGTTCAGCCCCGCTGCCTTTACCTGTTTAGCTAATTCTGTTAAAGCAGGGGCTTGCCAAAAAGGTTCGCCTCCCGAAAAAGTTACTCCTTGATTTTGAGGATTGCTGGTGATTATCTTGGCTAAATTATCGATAGATATTAGCCGATTGCTTTCAAAAGACTGAGAATAAGGATTGAAGCAGTCAGAACATCCCCGCATACATCCTTGTAGCCAAACTACTGCCCGCAAACCGAGTTCGCTGTTTGAAGAACCGTTAATTAATCCCGTGATGTTAAGGTACCCTGGAGGGATTTCTAGAAGACTGAGATACGGATCGACTTTTTGTTTGGTTGTCATTGTCTTACTCCTGTAAAGAAATAAATTTACTCAATCGAAACTTTAATTAACTAGCTCCTGCATCAGTTCAGCTATGGGCATAAAAGGCTTGACTAATTTTATCTAATTTTATAACTAAATAGTAATAGAAGAATAAATGGTTGTCAAAGCGATCGCCGATTTAAGCTAATGAATTGTAACTTCAGATGTCTTAGACCAAATTAACCAATTGTTATGCGTAGCTGTATCCTATAGGACAATTATCAATTATCAATTGTCCATTGATAAAATCAGAGTTTTACGATTCCAAAATCCCATTTTAGAAATCTTGGGATTCCCCTAATTACCACAACCCGATAAACTTGAAACTAATTTATCGCTCACTGTGAGTATTAGATTTCAATAAACAGAAACTGACATCATTTTTGATGTAGCAATTTTTTGACAAGCCACTTTACTCAAACACTACAAGATAAATCATGACAGCAACAAGTACTCGCTTTCCTATCGATCTAGATGCCTATAAACCTCTAGCTTTAGACCCTAGCAACCCTACTCTAACCGACGAACAAAGAGAAACTTTAACCGCAAATATTCAACTTTGCCGCGACGCGATTGTTTTCTTTACCGCTACTGGCGCGGCAAGAGGGGTTGGCGGACATACTGGAGGACCTTTTGATACTGCCCCCGAAGTAATGATCCTCGATGCTTTTTTCCGTGGCGCACCCGACAAGTTTGTGCCAATCTTTTTTGATGAGGCAGGACACCGTGTTGCCACTCAATATTTAATGGCGGTATTAAACGGCGATCTGCCCAAAGAAAATTTACTCAATTATCGTGCAGCTAATTCTAAACTACCAGGACATCCAGAGTTGGGTCTGACTCCAGGAGTTAAATTTAGTTCTGGTCGTTTGGGTCACATGTGGGCATATATCAACGGTGTGGCATTAGCCAATCCCGACAAGGTAATTGTCTGTCTGGGTTCGGATGGTTCTCAGCAGGAAGGGAATGATGCTGAGGCAGCACGTTTGGCAGTGGCACAAAACCTCAACGTCAAATTGTTTATTGATGATAACGATGTGACGATCGCGGGTCATCCTTCTGATTATTTGCCTGGCTATGATGTAGAAAAAACTCTTATTGGTCATGGTTTGGAGGTTAACACTGGCGATGGTGAAGATCTAGATTCTTTATATAGTCGTATGTGTGCTGCTGTTACGGGACAAGGACCGATCGCTTTAATTAATAAACGCCCTATGTGTCCTGGCATAGAAGGAATTGAAGGTTCGACCCACGGACACGACGTAATTCCCGTCGATAAGGCGATCGCCTATTTAGAAAAGCGCGATCGCGGTGCTGCTTCAGATTTTCTCAAAAACATCGAAAAACCCAGTAATGACTACAAGTATTTGGGGGTTAGCGATAAACTGGGTTCTAATCGTAACGTTTTTGGCGAAGCGGTAGTATCTGTCCTCGGCAAAATGAGCGATGCCGAACGGAAAGAAAAAGTTATCTTTATCGACAGCGACTTAGAGGGTTCTTGTGGATTCAAGAAGATTCATGACGCCTACCCCGAAGTCTTTATTCCCTCTGGGATTATGGAACGAGGCAATCTCTCGGCTGCGGCTGGCTTTGGTATGGAGGAAGGTAAGCAAGGAGTATTTGCTACCTTTAGTGCTTTTCTAGAAATGTGTATTTCTGAAATTACGATGGCACGCCTCAATAAGTCCAACTTATTATGTCACTTCTCCCATGCTGGTATTGATGACATGGCTGACAATACCTGTCACTTCGGTATCAACAATATGTATGCCGATAATGGATTGGAAGACGGTTACGAAACTCGTCTTTATTTCCCTGCCGATGCTAATCAAATGACTGCCTGCGTAAATAAAGTATTCCATAATCCTGGAATGCGCTTTATCTTCTCCACTCGTTCTAAGGTTCCCATGATTTTAGATGAATCTGGAAATGAACTATTTGGTGGTGACTATACTTTCACTCCAGGAAAAGATGAGGTAGTGCGCGAGGGTGATGCGGGTTATATCGTTAGCTTTGGCGATGCTTTGTATCGTTCTTTAGATGCGGTAGAACGACTCAAGCAAGAAGGAATAAACGTTGGTTTGATTAACAAAGCGACTCTCAACGTCGTTGATGAAGATATGATGGCAAAAATTGGTAAGGCACCTTTTGTTATGGTCGTCGAGTCTTTTAATCGTCGCACTGGCTTGGGTAGCCGTTTTGGTTCTTGGCTGCTAGAACGGGGCTTAACTCCTAAATATGCTTATCTTGGCGTTCACGAAGAAGGCTGTGGCGGGCTTTGGGAACAGTTCCCCTATCAAGGATTAGATCCCGAAGGAATTATGAGTCATGCCAAAGGATTAATGTAGGTTTGTTATAGATCGCGAGTTTACCAATAACAATCTATATAAATATGTAAGGTGGGCAATAGTATATTCTTTGATTGTTGAGAATATATTTACCGTTGCCCCCCTACCAATATCGCTAGAACCGTGAATTGATTTACACCAAACGTTAAAGATAACTTTATGTTCTGAGAAACTAAAGATATTTAGTTGTAGTTTTACTATAGTTACTAGGTACAAATTGACTATGGTACAGGTCAAGATATACGGACTAGAAGAAAATATCGCACCCAAGCGATTTGCACTTTCTCACACAATTCAATCAGCTTTGACAGAGGCGATTGGAACTCCCGACTCTAAGAGATTTCAGCGATTTATTATTTTCAAGCCCGAAGATTTTCTTTTTCCCAGCGATCGCAGCAATGACTATACAATCATTGAAATCAGTCTGTTTTCGGGGCGTTCGACAGAAGTAAAGAAAAATTTAATTCGCCTTCTATATAAAAAGCTTCAAGAAGTTATTGAAATCGCGCCGCAAGATCTTGAGATTACTTTGATCGAAGTACCTCCTACAAACTGGGGAGTGCGTGGTGTCACGGGAGATGAGTTAGATAGCTAATAGTCTAGACTCCAATTTAGTGCATATCTTGTTTGGTTCCAACATAAGAATATACAACACAAACCAAACGCAATGGGTTTTGTCAAGGGTTGGATTTTCCAGCACGGGGAATAGCAGTAATTTCTAAGGGTGTCATCATGAAAACTATTTTGAATTCAAATTTAAGCGATCGTCAAATGTTGTCTGAAGATCGTGATAATTGGAATCTGCAACAACTCTACAGACATCTTGAATCCATTAAAATTAAAAAACAAAAAGAACCTTTAACATCTCTGGAAAAAGTCTGTTTGGAAGGATTATTTCATGGTCAAAGCCCAGAAATCATTAGTCAAGCACTGCCTGAAGAAGTAGATTACTATTCAGTTCAGATTACATTTTGGAATCTCTATAGCTATATTAAGGAGATGACAGGTAGAGATGAAAAGGAAATTTCTAATTATCAGGATGTTATTGAGAGTCTGGACTCCTCTGGATACAAACCTGGTCAAGCTAATACGATTCTAGTAGCTCCAGAAAGTAGTGAAGGTGCCCTATATCCTCAAATATTGAATTATGTTGGTTCTGATTCTAGTTCCATAGTCCCTCAGCATCAGCAAATAGTACCAATTTCTCAATCCCAACACGAGCAATTGGTTCGGGTAGATGAAAACGATTTTATGCCAGCAATTAATCCCTGGACAAGACTAGGAGGAATGTTATTGGCAGGTTCTGTAGGAATCATGGTAGCACTGTCTGCATTTACACCCTATAAAGTTACAGTCAAGGCGAATGCAACCATTCGTCCCGATGGCAAAATAAATATTGTTCAAGCAGAAACCCCTGGTACTGTGGTAGCTATTCAAGCTCAGGAAAATCAAACCATTAAAAAAGGAGATGTTATTGCCAAGGTCGATAATTCCTCATTAGAAATGGAAGTCAACCTTCTTCAAAACCAAATCCAACAGACGCAATTGCAATTACAGCAGATTGGCGCCCAAAAATCCGCCTTAGATCGTCAAATACTGGCTGAAACTGAACGCATTAACAATTCAGTAGCTGAAGCAGAAGCCAACTTGAATAGGACGCGTCGTGATTTTCGAGATCGCCAAATCACAAGTTCGGCTCAAGTAGAAGAAGCTCAAGCAAATCTTAATTTAGCCCGAGTAGAATTAGAACAAGCCCAAGCGGAACTCAAATCAGCCCAAGCTAACTTAGAATCTCAAGTAGCAGCATTCAAATCGGCAAAATCAAAACTAAATCGCTATCAGACCATTGCTGAAGTTGGTGCCTTATCAGGGGATCTCTTGGAAGAAACCAAATTAGCTTACCTACAGCAAGAACAAGCAGTTCGTTCCCAACAAGCGATCGTCGAGAGACATCAAAGTGCAATTCTCCGACAACAACAAGCAATTGCAGCATCTAAAGCCAGACTAAACAATTTAATGGCAGCCCTTAATCCCAGTAACGCCGAAGTTGCGATCGTCCAAAAACAGATTGCCCAAACTCAAGCTAGTGGTAAAGCCAATCTTGCGACTTTGAACCGCGAACGAGAAGCTCTCAAGCAACAAGCTATTGAGACGCAAAAACAATTAGAAAGATACAATCGTCAACTAAAACAAGCTCGTAAAAATAGCTATCAAACCATCATTAAAGCACCAACCAGTGGAACTCTGTTCCAATTAAATCTTCGCAACTCGGGTCAAAATGTTCAGTTAGGAACAGAAGTAGCCAAAATTGCGCCTGAAAATAGTTCTTTAATTGCCAAAGCTTATGTTAAACCCCAAGATATTAATCAAATAAGTATCGGACAGCCAGCTCAGTTAAGAATTTCGGCCTGCCCTTATCCTGACTTCGGTACACTTAAAGGAGAAGTAATCCAAGTATCTCCCGATGCTATTCCAACTCAAGGAGGTACTGCCAAAGATAATATTCCCAATAGCCAGAGTTTATACGAAGTTACAATCAAACCAAAAAGTTTGACCTTGAGTCAGGGAGCCCATGAATGCGGATTGCAATTAGGGATGGAAGGAGAAGCCGATATCATTGCTAAAGAAGAAACTGTATTAAAATTTTTCTTGAGAAAAGCTCGGTTAATTTCTGATATATAATCCTCTTTCATCAGTCTAGAGAGAGGTAAAGTGAAGAAAAAAAGTCTGAAACCCAGAGAGAGTATAGTTTCGCCTCGTCCTCCTCAATTAAAGGTCAAATATATAGATACTTACTGGGCGTACTGATAAACTAAGCCAGAGAGTCGCCCCCCTGACTCTTCTGCCAAAGTCTATTCCTTTAACCTTTTCCCCTTAACCTTTCCCCAATCTAAACTATCCAATTAAAATTGCACGACTACTTATACCAATTCTCTAAATATTGACTACAGATAAAGCCTCTAGTACATATGCTCTTCCTGTAATAGAAGCGATAACTTCATTAGTCATTTCTAAAAGTCTACGGATAATTAAAGTTCTAAGTTCATCGAGATCCGCTGGAGTTTTCCATCTCAGCCCTCTCTTTAAATATGACCATACTTGTTCAATGGCATTAGACTCTGGGCAGTGAGGTGGTTGAAACATCAAGATAATATTGTGAGGAATTTGCAACTTTTTAGCTTTATGAAAACCACCATTGTCTAATTGAATGATGAGCAAGTCATCTGGGAAAGCTTGAGAAACTAATTCCAAGAACTTGTCAATAAAAGCAATTATGATGATGCCGTACGAGTTTTAGCCAAACAACTATTGAGGTCTGGTACATCAATTGGTGCTAATTGCAAAGAAGCGGTTTCTGCCCAGTCCAAAAAAGATTTTATTCACAAATACGAAATAGCGTTGAAAGAAGCAAGAGAAACTGAATACTGGATTGAAATCATGATTGATACGAAAGTAGTTCCAGAACAGAAATTTACCCTTCTGCTGAAAGAAATAGATTCCATAATCAGAATTTTAGTAAGCACTATAAAATCGCTAAAGTCTTCCTGACTTCCAACTACTGACTACTGACTACTGACTACTGACTCCTGACTACTGACTCCTGACTTCTGACTCCTGACTTCTGACTTCTAACTCCATTCACGCCATATTTTGCGGACAATAACCCAATCTTTCGACAATCTGCTGACGAAAGATTTCAATTTCCTCGATTATGGGTTTACCGTGTGCCACTACTACCACTTGGTAGCGATTCATAACTTCAACAGGCGAATCGCCTCGGTCTAAATCCGAGAATACATTAATGATATCTGCCGAAAGTTGGGCTGTGACCCCCATCTCATCTAGAAAAGCTCGAAGGTTTTTTGCCAAATAATACGGTAAAGAAATGCTTAGACTGACTCTAACGATCCAGCGATCGATGAGATTAATTACCGTAACTGAATTTAAGTATGCTCGATATTTATCACGCAGATGTTCTGCTACTCTCAAGGTAAGACTAGCATTGGCAAAGGAATAGATGTAGTTGATATTTTGGTTTATCATTTTTCTTTTAAGATACTTCTAAGCGATCGAGAATTTGCTCTAGTTCGGAGTTATCAATCAGTCCATATTGCCAGAGAACTATCGGTAAATTATGAGGTTGGAGATTAGGGGTTTTACAAGCCAAGACGATCGCTTCTGCTGGTATGTTAAACTGCGATCGCAATAAGTCGATAAGTTGCTCTAGCATTTCTAGTAGATCTTTCAAAACTGCATTTACCAAATGAGTTTAATGCGGTAATTTGAGAATTTTGTGAGGAAAAGAGTTCGGAGTTCGGAGTCCCTAAAGGGATACCGCTTCGCATATTCGGAGTTCGGAAGTTGGATTAATTTATATGCAGAGTTTTATTTTCTATCGGTTGATGATTTTAGAATAAAGATGTTGGTTATCTTGGCTTCATTAACTTCCATTAACTTCATTGTCTCGATCGGGAAGTTTTTTGTCCCCTAATTATTTGTGAAGAGTGAGTATTGAACCTTATCTACAGTCTAATTTTAAGACAGTCGCACCTAATTCATTACTTAAGGATGCGATCGCCTCATCATATCAAAAGTCTCTTGACTGTATGCTGGTAATTTCAGAAGGATTGGCGGGAATTATTACCAAAAGCGATCTGGTAAAGGCGATCGCTACAGGAGTCGATGTCGAGACGGCAACTGTAGCCAAAATTATGACCCAGCCAGTTATCGCGGTCGCAGATTGGCAATGTCAAGATTTACAAGCAGTTCGGGCAATGTTTCAACAGCATTCGATTAGCCATTTGCCCGTTGTCAATCAAAATCGAGAGTTACTGGGAGTTATTAATGCTAAAACATTAGCGTTGGTGCAAATAGAAGACCACAACAAGCAGCCAGAATGCGACCGAGATTGGCAACACCAAGCACGAGAATTGGAGCGTTTTTTCGAGCTTACTCCCAGTATGCTTTGTGTAGCGGGATTTGATGGCTATTTTAAACGGCTCAACTCTGCTTTTGAAGCAACTTTGGGTTATGACAAATCAGAGCTTTTAGCCAAGCCCTTTTTAGATTTTATTCATCCTGAAGATCGCGCTGCTACGCAAAGAGAAGTAGCAAAGTTGGCTGCGGGAGATACCACCATCTCCTTTGAAAATCGCTATCAAACTAAAGCTGGTGACTACCGATGGTTATTGTGGACGGCAAAAGCATACTTGCAGGATGAAATAATTTATGCAGCAGCTAGAGACATTAGCGATCGCAAGCAGAGCGAATTAGCTTTAACTGAAAGCGAGGAAAGATGGCAGCTAGCACTTAAAGGTGCAAATGACGGCATTTGGGATTGGAACGTCAAAACTAATGAAGTGTTCTTTTCTCGACGTTGGAAAGAAATGTTGGGGTTCGCAGAAGACGAAGTAGACAATACTTTAGATGAGTGGTCGAAACGAGTTCATCCTGACGATATAGGTTGGGTGACTAGAGTAATTCAAGAGCACTTTGCGGGAAAAACTCCTTTTTATGTTTCCGAACATCGTGTGCTGTGTAAGGACGGCAGCTATAAATGGATTTTGGATCGGGGGCAGGCTTTATGGGACGAAGCGGGTAACGTGGTGCGAATGACTGGTTCCCATAGCGACATTACCCAACGCATACAGGTAGAATTACAGCTACAGCAGGAAAGAGATTTTTCCAATGCAGTTATCGATACAGTGGGAGCATTAATAGCCATACTAGATTGCGAGGGCAGGATAGTGAGATTCAATCGTACCTGCGAACGAGTCACGGGCTATGGTTTTGCCGAGATTGAAGGCGAACGAGTATGGGATATTTTGATTACTCCTAAAGAAAGATCGGCGGTAAAAGCGGTATTTCAACGTTTGCTCGTGGGACAAATACCCAACCAATATGAAAATTACTGGCAGGCAAAAGACGGTACTAGTCATCTTATCTCTTGGTCGAATACGGCTTTGTTAGATTCTGAGGGAAAAGTAGAATTTATCATCGCCACGGGAATTGACGTAACCGAACAGCGTCGAGTGTGGAATCGCCTAGAAAGGCAATACCGTCAAACTAAACTACTGGCAGAAATTGGTCGCAAGATTCGGATGTCAATTGAGATTAAAGATATCCTGCAAACTGCAGTTACGGAAGTCCAACATCTATTGTTGTGCGATCGCGTCTTGATCGTTAAAATTCAATCCAATCGCACGGCTTTACCTATCAGCGAAGCGGTTTTACCCGATCTGATACCAATGTTGGGTTACGAACTGGCAGATCCACTGTTGATAGGGAAACAATTAGCTCACTATCGTCAGGGAGAAGTACTGGCGATCGATAATTTAGCTACTGCTGCCATTCATCTAGACATCAAACAGTTACTACAGCAGTTTCAGGTGAGGGCGGAATTAGTCGTTCCCATCCTTTCTCAACAAGAATTAAAGGGGTTATTGATCGCCCATCAGTGCCATAATTCTCGCCAGTGGCAAGAATCTGAGGTTGAATTACTCAAACAGTTAGCCGATCAAATCGGTGTTGCGCTTTCTCACGCACTATTACTAGATAACCTAGAAGAATTGGTGGCTCAACGCACCAGCGAACTTTCAACCACCAATCAATTGCTAGAGGAAGAAATAACCGAACGCAGGCAGACTGAAGTCACACTTAAAGAAAATCAGCAAAAATTATCGGGCATTTTAGATAATGCTGATGAAGCCATCATTTCTGTGGACGAACGATATCGAATTCAGCTCTTCAATCAAGGTGCGGAAAAAATCTTTGGCTATCAAGCAGAACAGGTAATCGAACAGCCTTTAGATGTTTTGCTACCAAAAGCATTCCGCCAGGTACATCATCAACACATTTTTAGATTCAGTGAGAGTGACAAATCTTCTCAGCAGATGGCGCAAAGAAATAACAAAGTATTTGGTCTGCGTAAAAACGGGCAGAAATTTCCCGCCGAAGCATCAATCTCTAAGCTACAAACTCGCGAAGGATTGCTATTCACCGTAATGCTTCAAGATATTACCGATCGACAGCAAACCCTGGTTAAGTTAGAAGCCTCAAAAGCGTTACTCACCAAAGCAGAACAGATCGCCAAAATCGGTAGTTGGGAATATAACCATCAAACCCAACAAGCAAGCTGGTCGGATGAATTGTTTGCCATCTTGGGTTTTGATTGCACTCATGCCATACCCGACTGCGAAACAATTATGGCTCGCGTCCATCCTGAAGATCGATTGTTGGTCAGAAAGACTCTGCGTCAGGGACATCACCAAGGAGTACCTTGGAACTTAAACTATCGTCTGCTGTTACCAGATGGAACTTTAAAATATGTAGAAAGCAGGGGTGAGGCGACCTTTGATGCCCAAGGAAAAATTTTAAAAGTTCTAGAAACAATTATGGACGTAAGCGATCGCGTCCGTGCCGAGCAATCGTGGCAGCGTAGCGAACAACAGTTGCGTTTGATTACCGATGCACTACCTGTATTGATTGCCTATATCGATCGCCAAGAGCGTTATCGCTACATCAACCGTACCTATGAGACTTGGTATGGCAAACCTTGTTCTCATATTATTGGTAAACCCATGACCGAGCTATGGGGTGAAAATAACTATCATAAATTAATTCCCTATATCAAAACCGTGCTGGCAGGAAAAGCTGTAACCTTTGAAAGCCAGCCAAGCACCGAAAAAGGTAATTCTTACTGGATAAGTGCTGTTTATATTCCCGATCTAGATGCCAATGGCAAAGTAAAGGGATTTTTCTCTTTGGTTGACGACATCACCGAACGTAAAATTACCGAACAGCTCAAAAGTGAATTTGTTTCCATCGCCAGTCATGAAATGCGTACGCCCTTAACCTCAATCCACGGCGTAATTAAACTGCTGGCAGCAGGACGACTGGGAGAACTATCCGAGTCAGGAATAAAGATGGCGCAGATGGCAATGAGAAATAGCGATCGCCTGGTACGTCTGATTAATGACATTCTCGATCTCGAACGGTTGGAGTCGGGAAGAGATAAGATCGATAAGCAAATCTGCAACAGTAAAGAATTAATCCAACAAGCGATAGATTTATTACGTCCGATGGCAGTCGAACAAAACATAGCTTTGGAGATAGATGCGACGGCGATCGAGTTTATGGGCGATCGCGATCGTTTAATTCAAACTTTGACTAATTTAATTGGCAATGCCATTAAGTTTTCTTCAGCGAAGAGTACGGTTTGGGTAACATCTCGGTCGCAAAAACAAAATGTCCTCTTTTCTGTCAGGGATACAGGTAGAGGGATTCCTCAAGACAAATTGGAAAGCATCTTTGAACGCTTCCAGCAGGTAGATGCTTCAGACTCCCGCGAAAAAGGAGGTACGGGCTTAGGTCTAGCTATCTGTCGCCACATCGTCGAACAACATGAAGGTAGGATTTGGGCAGAAAGTGTGTTCGGCGAAGGAAGTACTTTTTATTTTGCTATTCCGAAGTAATTTGTCAGTGGTTAGTCGTTAGTTGTTAGTTGTTAGTTGTTAGTTGTTAGTTGTTAATACTCCTGACTACATGCGGCGAACCGAATCGCCTTTGTGACTCCTAACTTCTGACTTCTGACTTCTGACTTCCCTGTAGTAAGATATAAATCGTGTCTCACAATATAATCATATTTTATAGATAAGATTTTTCAATCCAATGACCCAGATTGAAATGAAAGCAAAGCGTATTTTATTCATCGATGATGAGGACGATATCAAAACCTTAGCTCAGTTTTGCCTCGAATCTGAAGCTGGTTGGTCGATGATGAGCGCTTCTAATGGTGCTGAAGGAATAGCGATCGCCGAAACCAAACAGCCCGACGCGATTTTGTTAGATGCGATGATGCCAGAACTGGATGGACTCCAGACTATAGCTAAACTTCTTAATAATCCTAAAACCAAAGACATTCCGATTATCTTTATTACAGCTAAAGCACAAGCTAGCGATCGCCGTCGCTTTTATCAGGCAGGGGCAAAAGGAGTCATCAATAAACCCTTCGATTCTCTTACTTTAGCCAGTCAGATTTCAGGATTTCTGGGCTGGTAAATATTGGCTAACGGTTAGTGGTTAGTGGTTAGTCCCTAAAGGGATAAGCTTCGCAAATGGTTAGTGGTTAGTGGTTAGTGGTTAGTGGTTAATCGTTGGTTCCTAATTATCAATTGCATACTATCTATCATCTCTGAGTTACTACCCACTAACTACTATCTATTTAATTGAACTCCTAACTCCTAACTCCGAACTCCGAATTCCGAACCCCGAACTCCGAATTCCGAACTCCGAACTCCGAATTCCGAACCCCGAACTCCAAACTCCGAATTCCGAACTCCGAACCCCGAACTCCGAACTCCGAACTCCGAATTCCGAACCCCGAACTCCTAACTCCGAATTCCGAATTCCGAACTCCGAACTCCGAACTCCGAACTCACATTTCTTAGATTTTCTTCAAGTTCCTCACAGCTTCTTCAAATTCAAAAACTATCATACGAAAAAGATCGAAGTGAGGAAAATATATTATATGCCTGGTTCTACGACAGCTCAATTACCTACTCAAACACTATATTGCTACCTTAATTCTACTCACAAAGTACAGATCGTTTGCTTAATTAATAGTGACGGCGTATTGCTAGAAAAAGTTGTCTTTCCCCGACAAAGGTTTGTCTTTGAGAGCATACCAGAAGGAAGATTAGAAATCTACGTTGGTCAAAAGGGCAAAAAGGTACTGCAAAAAGTTATCTATTGTCGGAATCTCTCTGTAGAAGATTCTGAACCACAATTAACTGCAATCTGACCTTCGCATTAATTCATTCGAACAATAAAAAACATTATAAATACTTGGTTTAAATAATTATGAATAGTTCATCCGTATGTCCCTGTTGCTCCCACAAAATGCTTCGATACTTTAGCGATAGCCGTGAATATTGGTTCTGTCGTCATTGTTGGACAGAAATGCCAGATCTTGAAAGTCAAATTAAAATCGAGACTCAAAAGAAACCTCAAATAGTCAATTTATCTACTAGTTCGCCTGGAGTGAGACAACTATTATCAGTAAGCTAAAGCGGATTCATGGGAGATGTAAAATGGTACCCGATAGCCAATTGACTCAAACAGACTTAAATCGTAACCAACAAAACAAGCTTAATCAAAAGCTAAATGAGAGGTTGGGATATTCGGGTGTTTACTTTAGTCGTGATCGCGAGTCTTTTTTTGTTAATCTTTCTGAATTGGAACAAAAAAAATTAACTAAAAGATTTAAATCGATTTACACTCAAATTTTATTCAATTATTTCTCCGATAAAGAAGACGTCAACGATCTAATAGATCGCTTCGTAGAATCAGCCTTTTTCGTTAATTTACCAATGAATAAGGTGGTGGAAATCCATATGGAAGTGATTGATGGTTTGGAACGCCAATTAAAATTTGAAAACCTGAATTCTGACTATCTAACTGACTATCGCTTAGCTTTGATTGATGTCATCGCTCATTTAGGGGAAATGTATCGTAGTGTAATTTATAAAAGTTGTTAGTTGTCCCTAAAGGGATACCGCTTCGCATATTAGTTGTTAGTTGTTAGTTGTTAAACGTAATTTCTTAAAAATATCTCTAAAAAATCAACTTTCATCCTTTCTTAAAGCTAAAGGCTGAGAGCTAAAAGCTAAAAGCTAAAAGCTAAAAGCTAAAAGCTAATAACTTTTCAGAGAAGCATAATTTACACTGAGTGTATTTAACAGTCATGAACAATGTGTCTGAATTAATTAAACAGATGCTACAGCCTACCTTCTATCCTCATCCTACGGTAGAAAACATCGATCTAGTTCAAACCCATGCCTCTTATGTCTTTTTGACGGGGGAATATGCCTATAAGGTGAAAAAAGAGGTTGACTTTGGTTTTTTGGATTACTCTACGTTAGCCAAAAGAAAGCACTTTCTAGATCGAGAATTAGAACTCAATCGTGAAGTTGCGCCAGAATTATATATAGAAGTAATCGCGATCGCTCGCTGCAACGGTGAGTTGGTTTTGGGCGATGCAAATAAGATTGTGGAATATACTCTCAAGATGCGTCAGTTTCCCCAAGAGAATCTGTTTAGCAATCTTTTACAAACGGGGGAATTAGATAGCGAGTGTATTAAAAAATTAGGCAAAATTGTCGCAGAGTTTCACCAACAGGCTAAAACCAGCGATTACATCAGCAGTTTTGGAACAGTAGCTAAGATAAAGGCAGCTTTTGATGAAAATTACCGACAGTCTCAGAAATATATCGGTGTTGTTCAAACTCAAGAACAGTATGCAGAAACAAAAACCTATAGCGATCGCATATTCACCGAACGTCAAGATTTGTTCGAGCAACGAGTAACAGAACAGAAAATCAAGGAATGCCACGGTGACTTACACCTCAACAACATATGTTGGTGGCAGGATAAAATTCTGCTATTTGATCGCATCGAGTTTAATGAGTCTTTTCGCTTTGTCGATACCATGTACGATGTGGCATTTGTCATGATGGATTTAGAAGCCAAACATCGTGTCGATCTTGCCAATGTGTTTCTCAACAGCTACCTAGAACAAACAGGAGATTGGTCGGGTTTACTGATTTTACCTTTATATCTCAGCCGACAGGCTTATGTAAGAGCAAAGGTCAACTCATTTCTGTTAGACGACACTCAAGTTAGCGAAGCTGACAAAAGACAAGCTCAAAAAACTGCTAGAGACTATTATCGACAGGCTTATCAATACACTCAAATTGATTCGGGAAGTATATTGATAATGTCGGGGTTGTCGGGTTCGGGTAAAAGCACCGTAGCACAGGAAATTGCTAGAAATCTTGGCGCGATTCAAATTCGTTCCGATGCCGTTCGCAAGCACATAGCAGGTATTACCCTAGATAAAACAAGAGAAGACATCTACACTCCAGAAATGACCCAAAAAACCTACAACCGCCTAATGGAACTGGGTATTATGCTATCTAAAGAGGGTTACAAAGTCATTCTCGATGCCAAATACGATCGCCTAAATTTGCGCCAAGCTATAGCTGAACAGGCAAAAGCCAATAGTATACCTCTGAGAATCATTCACTGTACTGCGCCGATATCGGTGTTACGTGATCGTTTGAATCAAAGGCAAAACGATGTTTCCGATGCTACAGCAAACTTATTACAAAATCAACAAGCTAATGCCGAAGACTTCACCTCCGCAGAACAAAACATAGTGACGACAATAGATACTTCTCAAACAAATTGGCGTGAAAGGAATCTTGCTCAACAGTTATTGGATATTGAAGACGTATAAAAGGTTATATCGCCTGTATTATTTACCTATTGCTCAGACGGAGAGTAGATATATCAAGCTGCACCGAAAAAAAATTTATTAACAACATTCGCAAAATTGTTATTTGTCTTAAGGTTACTAAAGGCAATTGATAGGAAAGCAACTTTTTCGATAGACACCCAAATAAAGTGATTTACTGCCTTTTTTCATCAAATGTTAATGGGGCTTTTTGCTGAAATTTTTCTCTAAAAGTTAAATATTTATTAATGAAAATTATTCACATAGTTAATCGTGGTACTAATAAATCATAACTATTAAATCAGAATTATTTTTAACAACTAAAAAGTTGTTTTAGTCAATTAGTCTTAAACTTCATTCAAAAGTTGGTTTATTTACTTTTAAAGCCAAGCCACTTCTAATTCGGGTCAATTGGAAGTCTTGAGTCATCAGGAGAATGCAGACATGGATGACAAACCTAACAATCGCCAAAAGAAATATCGAAGACATCAAGGATGGCAGTTTACCTTTTGTGGCGGAACATCTGGAACCCGAAGGGACGAGGGTAATAGAACACAACTTGCCTCAGAATCATTCCAGAACAACTGGAAGACAGAGGGACTGTTGCCTTTGTCAAATACTCAGGTCAACGATCGCGTTGTGATTACCCAAATTCTTAGTGGCAGGAGTATGATACGTCGCCTGAGCAAGATGGGTTTAACTTTGGGTTCAGAGATCGGAGTTGTTAGTAAGGCTAACAGTGGTTCGGTAATTGTTTGTATTGATGATGAACAAATTGGTTTAGGTGCAGGAATAGCGGAGCGAGTGATGGTAACTTTTGCTGCCGAGAGTACGTGAGGGGCTTAAACCATAAAAAAAGTTTTTCAGATTAGAGAGCAGGAGGTGGGCAATGGATTGGGGTAATAAAAACCAAAAACAACATCGCTATCGACATCGGGGAGGGAATCAGAAAGAAGAGGTGGGAAATCGCCATCAAGAACGCTCCCTGATGACATTAGCTAAAGCTCAGGCAGGCGATCGCCTCTGGATTGCGGGTTATGAAAGTAAAGAGGGAATCGAGCGACTAGTCGGTATGGGATTAGCACCAGGGATGGAAATTGAAGTGGTGCAAAATTTAGCGGGGAACTTACTGGTGGCGATCGGGGAAACTCGCATTGGAATCGATGGAGGGATGGCAAAGCGAATTTTAGTTTCAGACAAGCCGTTTGATTATTTAGTAGAAGTGCAAGAGGTTGATGATATGGAAAGTAATGCCACTACATTAAAAGACTTACAAGTAAACCAACAGGCAAAAGTAACTCGTTACGCAGCCACTGATGATACTGCCAAGAAAGCTTACAAGCGAAAATTACTGGCAATGGGTTTAACTCCTGGAACCGAGTTTACTGTCACCCGCGTCGCTCCTTTGGGCGATCCTGTAGAAATTCTCGTGCGAGGCTTTAAATTGAGTTTGCGTAAAGATGAGGCTGCTGCCTTGGTAGTTGAGGAATTGCCGTAGGAGGCAGAAGGCAGGAGGCAGAAGTTAACCACTAACTACTAACTACTAACCATTAACCAAAATGAAAAAACAAACAATCGCCTTAATTGGCAATCCGAACTGTGGCAAAACCACACTCTTTAATGATTTAACAGGCGCAAATCAGCGCACGGGAAATTGGCCTGGGGTGACGGTAGATCGTAAGGAAGGAAAATATACTAGAACTTACGCATTGACAGAAGAATGAGATAATGCTGTAACGAGTAAAATTAGAGAAAAAATAGGTATCGGATAATTAGAAAAATCAGCAAACCCTCCACCGCACAATGCCAGCTTGAACACTATACATTGTTTTGGTTCTGACAGTAAAA
>JBCDCO010000055.1:0-23754 GCA_039181635.1 Cyanobacteria bacterium P01_G01_bin.19
AATTTAGGTCAGAAAATTATTGTAGGAGACTACAATCCAGGCTTTGCCATTAAGCATATTGTGAAGGATTTGCGTTTGGTTCAAGAAACTAACCAGACCTCAAATAATAGTTTGCCTGGTACGAAGTTAGCAGATAGCTTATTTAAACAAGTCCAAGCAATGGATAATGGACAGGGTAAAGAACAAGGGACGCAAGCCATGATTCGAGCCTATCGCCAAAATGAAGAGTGAAAAAGTCAACTCTTTACAAGACTGAACTAGACCATTAGCCCAATAAATTATCAACTATGAGCGCAATTAGCAACGAACAGCACAAGCAAAAAATGCAAAGACGCAAAGAAGTGCAAGAACAGCGTCTGGCAGATAAAAAAGCAGAAAAAGGTCTAATTATAGTCAATACTGGCAATGGTAAAGGGAAAACTACCGCTGCCTTGGGTATGGTAATGCGATCGCTCGGTCATGGTTACAAAGTAGCCATCGTCCAGTTTATTAAGGGTGCGTGGGAACCTGCAGAAAAATCCGTTTTAGAACGGTGGGAAGAACAATTAAACTTTCACGCCATGGGAGAGGGATTTACTTGGGAGACTCAAGATCGCGATCGCGATATCGAAAAAGCGAAAGCTGCTTGGTCGCAAAGCTTGGAGTATATTCGCAACCCTGAATATAGGCTGGTCTTGCTAGACGAGATTAATATTGCCCTCAAGCTAGGATATTTAGATATCAGTATGGTGATTGAAGGACTAAGGCAAAAACCAGAAGACTCTCACGTTATTCTGACTGGTAGAGGCGCGCCTCCAGAATTAATTGCGATCGCCGATCTGGTTACTGAAATGTCTTTAGTCAAGCATCCGTTTAAAGAGCAAGGAATTAAAGCTCAACCAGGAATTGAATTTTAGAGTTTGTGCTCCATTATTACCGCCGATCGTTTTTCTGTCTTTCTTATTTCACTCCTAATGACTAGTAAAACCCTCGATACAAAAATTCAAGTTTGGCTGCAACGTCTGCTGGCTGCATTATTTTTAATGGGACAAGTAATAGTTCACATCCTTCAAGGGAAAATCAATCGCCACAATACCACAGAACAAATGGGCATTGTCGGACCAGATTCTCTAGGGATTGCTATAGTCACTGCAGCCTTTGTCGGTGCAGTGTTTACCATTCAGGTTGCCCGTGAGTTTCTCAATTTTGGTGCGGTGCAGGCAATTGGTGGAGTCTTAGTTTTAGCTTTGAGTCGAGAACTCGCTCCCGTAATGACTGCCGTAGTGATTGCAGCTAGAGTGGGCTCGGCATTTGCCGCAGAAATCGGAACGATGAAGGTTACAGAACAGATCGACGCTCTCTATGTCCTGAAAAGCGATCCGATTGACTATCTGGTAATACCAAGGGTAATTGCCTGCTGTGTCATGCTGCCAATTTTGACGATGATTTCTTTGGTCGTTGGCTGTATCGGCGGTCTTTTAGTCGCTACCGTTATTTATAACGTGTCTCAAGCAACCGTTATCGAATCTATGCAGAGCTTTCTGCAGATTTGGGATCTAGTCAGCGCCATTATTAAAGCAGTAATTTTTGGTTTATTGGTTGCTATTATTGGCTGTAATTGGGGACTAACCACTTCAGGAGGAGCAAAAGGAGTAGGTCAATCTACTACAACAGCAGTGGTTATGGCGCTGGTCGCTATCTTTGTTTCTAATTTCTTTTTATCTTGGCTAATGTTCCAAGGTTTGGGTCGTCAATTTCTGAATTAGCTAGAAACTAGGCTACAATTTGTGGCGTTGTAGAATGTATATTAAGCAATACTGTCCAAATGTGAAGGGATTACCAGAAACAACATATTTAATATGACTGCCAATACCAACATCGAAAATTCAACAGAAGTTATCGAGCTAGTACCTAACTACAAAATCCCCCTTATTTTAATCGCGATCGCGACTGCCCTATCTTTTCTTTCTTTGTGGCTCGGTGGCATAATTGCTGCTCTGGGATTATTTCTGACGATTCAGACAGTTCTGATTAGACTGCAGTTCACAGATAAATCTTTATTGGTATTACGCTCAGGAAAAATATTAAAGAGTTTTCCTTACAGCGAGTGGTTGAATTGGGAAATATTTTGGTCGCCCGTGCCTATTTTGTTCTATTTTCGCGAAGTCAACAGCATCCATTTTCTGCCCATCATTTTCGATGCTAATACCCTGGTAGATTGCTTAAACAAATATTATCCCCTTAAGGAGCGTTAGTTTTACAGAGAACAAAAAACAATTTGACTTCTATCTAGATTGTTTCAAAAGCGTAGCAAAATAATCGATCGCTCAAAAATTTACTTATCTTAGTTTGACTATGAATGAAGTTCCCCCCGTATCTGAAAATTTCAACTTAAATCCTGATGAGTCGTCAGACTCTCAGCCCTATGAAGCAAAGGTTGAGACGAGAACGGAAAATTTTGATGATGTTTGGCAAGATGAAATATCTACTGAAAACTTCGCCAAATCTGAAAGGGAATCTCAAATAGATGAAGCAGAATCCGCCGAATCTAATATTTTTGCGCTAGAATCACCTCGTCAAGTAGATGATCTAATCGAGCTGTCCGCAGTCTCAGAAGCTTCCGAACAAGAAACAGAGATTATCGAACGAGATTCTACAGCAGAATCACCCCAGACGGAGTTATTTGTCGATAGCTGGTTAGACGAACCCGAGCCTAGTCTACCTGCAAATACCACCACAGAAGATACTCCTAAAGTCGCTAACCAAGAAATAGACGATTTGCTTGAGCAAAAAGCTACCTTGCGTGCAGAGATAGAAGAGCTAAAAGCACAAAAAGAAAAAATGCTGATCGAGCAGACTGTGGAAATTCAGCGAAGTATGGCTCAAATCGTCGAAGAAGGGACAAAAGAGCTAAAAGAACGCAAAACAGGTCTGCAAATTGAAATTGAAAAGCTAGAGCGTCGTCGAGATCGTATCAACCAGGAAATGCGGGCTAATTTCGCAGGTTCTTCTCAGGAGTTGGCAGTAAAGGTTCAAGGTTTTAAAGAATATTTGGTCGGGAGTTTACAAGATTTGGCTCGCGCAGCCGACAAGCTAGATTTGACTAGAACCGAAGTTTCTGCTCCCCCTAGAAGCCGCCTCAGAAACACCAGCCGAAGCAGTCAGGGTGAAGGTGCACCTAGCCCTAACTTTAGAGACGAGCGAGGAAGAAGCAGTCGCAGCGAAAGAAACATCAGAGATGGCGATCGCTCTATGAGAAGCAGCAGAGATAGTAGGGGGAGCAGAGAGCGAAGCCCGTCTTCTTCTGCTCCTCAAGGTCAGTTTTCCGAGCCAACCTTTGCCGATCGAGGTAAGCAAATTCGACAGCTAATCGATAAATATCGCAATAACCCCGATTACTATGGCGCTCCTTGGCAGTTGAGACGCACTTTTGAGCCGATACATGCCAAAAGAGTCCAAGACTGGTTTTTTGTTCAGGGCGGTAGGGGTGCTGTAGACAGTATGGGTAGTCGCCTGCAAAATATTTTAGTGGCATCTGCCACTATTTCAATCCTACACAGTTTGTACGGCGATCGCTGTCGAGTATTAGTTTTGACAGACACTCCCGAAAACTTAGGAGAATGGCGCAGAGGTTTACAAGACTGTTTGGGAATTTCTCGGAGTAATTTTGGCTCTAATCGTGGCGTCACTTTGTTCGATGCTCCAGAAGTTGCAGTACAAAGAGCAGAACGGCTAATTGAGGAAAAACTATTGCCCATAATCGTCATAGATGAAACAGAAGAACTATTAAATTTATCTGTTTTGAAATTTCCTTTATGGTTGGCATTTGCCTCGACAAATAAACAGGCATCTGCTAACTATTTGTATTAAGTAAAATTAATTTGTTTGAGTATTTTGTTTGTTGCAAAAAGCCGCTAAACTGGTCGTAAATATTCAATACAACAGTAAATTATGCTATTTAATCTTATTATAGGTGGGCTACTAATATTGGCAGCTTACCTATTGGGATCGATTCCGACTGGATACGTAATCGGACGTTCTCTGAAAGGAATTGACATCAGAGAACATGGTTCTGGTTCGACAGGTGCGACCAATGTTTTACGCACAGTAGGAAAGCCTGCTGCCATAGCAGTGCTAGCAATCGATTTACTTAAGGGTGCGATAGCTTTAGCAATAGTCAATTTGGCTTACTATTTTATTTCTGCCGAATTGTTACCAGTTGAGTGGCATTCGTGGTTAATTACGGCTGCTGCAGTTAGTGCGATTATCGGGCATAGCAAGTCGATTTGGCTCAATTTTACAGGAGGCAAATCGGTTGCGACTGCCTTGGGTGTTTTGTTTGTAATGAACCCTTTGATCGCTTTAGGAACTTTGGCTAGTTTTGGTCTGATTTTAGGTCTTTCTCGCATAGTATCCTTGAGTTCGATCTGCGGAGCGATCGCCGTAAATATTTTGATGATAGCTTTTGGTCAGCCCGTAGCATATCTAATATTTGCTGCTTTTGCTGGAGTGTATGTAATTCTACGTCATAAAACTAACATTCAACGCCTGATTGCTGGCATCGAGCCTAAAATCGGTCAAGCCCTATAGTATTAGTATTGTTTGGCTTATGGTAAACACCAAGCCTATAAAATAAAACTTCAATCTTTAATAACATCATTATAAATTTAAGCAAATCCAGTAGATTCTATATTCTGTCTGCTGGACTTTTTATTTTAATATATGGCGATCGCCGTTTAGAATAATCGGCAATTCGGGTTATACTAAGAGACTGTGTGTCTATTTTCAATCTTAATAAATTTTATGGCAAAGAAAGGTATGGTAGAGCGCGAGAAAAAACGCGCTCGTTTAGTGGCAAAATATGCGGACAAGAGAGCAGAATTGAAAGAAAACCTGCGTACAGCGACTTCTGCCGCGCAAAAGCTGGAAATCAGCCGTCAACTCCAAAGATTACCTAGAGATAGCTCTGCTACCCGTAAACGCAACCGTTGTATGGTAACGGGTAGACCTCGCGGTTATTACCGTGACTTCGGCTTGTCTCGTAACGTCTTACGGGAATGGGCGCACGAAGGTTTGCTCCCTGGAGTCGTCAAGTCTAGTTGGTAAGTTGCTTATTTTACAATAAGCAGGGTTAGAGGCAAAATTAACTCATACCCTAACCCTTTTTATTTGTCTCTTATCTAAGTCAAAAAGCTATTTTAGTTCGCCCAAATATTAGTTCTACATCCCAATTTGCCACAATTTTGCTCAGGTTTTGAGTGTCATTAGGGTTTTCTATGTAGGGTAACGTACCGAGAATAGGCATTTGAGTTAAAGATTGAATCAAGTCAGCTGGGGTCAAATCCTCTCTCTTCCCCCACGCATCAGGATGAGTGCAGTTGAGAATAATACCCTTTAAATCTATCTTGAGAGAGCGAGCCAAAGCCACGTTGGCTACTACATTAGCGATTGCTCCTAACTTTATGGGTAAAACCAAAATCGCGGGCAAACGCCAGTCAGCCGCGATATTACCGACGGTTAGTTCTTGCGTAACTGGCGAACCTAAACCACCTAAACTCTCTAGTAACACTAAATCCGACTTTTGTTGAGCTAGAGAAAATTCTTGCCATATTTTACTCAATTCAATTTTTTTACCTTCTTTCGCTGCAGCAATAGGTGGAGCAACAGGAGTAGCCAACTGTAGGGGAACAGAAACTTCAATCGATGGTATCTCTGCAAATAAACGATTGTATAGTTCAAAATCTCCAGTTCCAGTTTGGAGCAGCTTAAATATACTGAGAAGTGAGTCTGATTTATCGCTCCTGTTTAAATAAAAATTCTGCCAATAGGCAGCTAAAGCGATCGTCACAAAAGTTTTACCAACATCTGTGTCTGTCCCTGCAATTAATAATGCTGTCATATCTTTTTAAATATTAATATAGTGTTGATTGTTTGAATTGATAAATAATTAGTTGATTCAGTTATTCATTGTCAATTTATGAAACCTGTTTCCTACGATACCAAGATTAACTAACTGATAAAGCTAGTTCAAAATATTTATAGTAAGATGTACCGATGTAAAAAAGCCTTAAAAAAAATATAATGTACCCAGAACAATTTAGTATAGGGATATACAAAAAAGCCGAGTAAAGCTAAACGAAGCTTTTTTCAGTTAGAACTTTTAAATTTCGGAAATTAGCTAGACATTGATCGTTTTATTTTCTGCACGAAACTATTGTGAATCATAATGTCTCTAGTGATGATAAGATTGCCCTGAATATAAGTTGAATATATTTACCGTGAGCCAAAGTACTACCTTAATGCCTCAGTCGATAGAGCAGACCCATCTCCTGTCAGACTCTAATCGTCTCAGATTATTTTCTGGTTCTGCCAATATCCCTCTTGCCAAAGAGGTAGCACGCTATCTAGGAATGGATCTAGGTCCGATGATTCGCAAGCGTTTTGCAGATGGGGAACTTTACATTCAAATCCAAGAATCTATTCGCGGTGCTGATGTTTATCTACTCCAACCCTGCTGTAATCCAGTTAACGATAACCTGATGGAGTTGATGATTATGATTGATGCTTGTCGCCGAGCATCAGCTCGTCAAATTACTCCTGTAATTCCTTATTATGGTTATGCCAGAGCAGATCGTAAAACTGCTGGTCGAGAGTCAATTACTGCCAAGCTAGTAGCAAATTTACTCACCGAAGCAGGAGCTAGCAGAGTGCTAGCAATGGATTTACACTCGGCTCAAATTCAGGGTTATTTTGATATTCCGACGGATCACGTATATGGTTCTCCTGCAATATTAGATTATCTCTCAGCTAAAAATCTCGACGATCTGGTAGTGGTATCTCCAGATGTCGGCGGCGTGGCTAGAGCCAGAGCATTTGCTAAAAAGCTTAATGATGCACCTCTGGCTATTATCGATAAACGTCGTCAAGCTCATAATGTTGCCGAGGTAATGAATGTTATTGGAGATGTTAAAGGTAAAACGGCAGTTTTAGTAGATGACATGATCGACACCGCAGGTACTCTGGCTGCGGGGGGAAGACTACTTCAACAAGAAGGAGCAAAGGAAATTTATGCCTGTGCTACCCATGCTGTTTTCTCCGATCCTGCTGTCGAAAGACTGTCTAGCGGTATTTTTAAAGAAGTTATTGTTACCAATACAATTCCTCTTCCTCCAGAAAAGCAGTTCGATCAGCTAACTGTTTTGTCGGTAGCGGGTTTACTGGGTGAAGCCATCTGGCGCATTCACGAAGCTAGTTCTGTTAGCAGCATGTTTCGCTAGTTCGATAATTGATATTTAAAGCAAAAACTTTCGAGATAATCAGCTCGAAAGTTTTATTTTAATCAAATTTAAGTACCGATTAGCTGAATGAGACTAAGGCTTCGGTAATAGATTGGGAGATAAAAGGCAAGATAGATTTGTTTTGGGCATTTTCTTTACCTTCTGTAAAAACTACTAGTAGATAAGGCGGTAAATTGGGAATCTCGATATACGCAGCATCATGGCGCACTCGACTAGTCCAACCAGCCTTCGACCATATCTGAGCGTTTTGAGGCAAACTTTCCCCTAAAAAACCAGTGATTTGATTTTCTCCATCGCAATCAACAAATTCGGCGGGATTGAGGCTGCGCTTAAGTAGCTGCATCATTTTTTGCGATCGCTCTGAGGACACGGCGACACCACCGATAATGCTGTGTAGTAACCTTGCTACGGCATCAGTGGTTAGCATATTGCGATTTTCCATCAGTTCCCCCAGAAATGCTCTTTCTCTACTGTAAGCGCCATTACTCCAAGTCTTCTGATTGACGTTAATGCTCTCTAGCTCTTCCCACTTTAAAGATTGAAAGTAGCGATTGACAATGTTACGCTGCTTTTTCCATGTTTCAAAAGGTTGAGGGGGTAATTCTGGACCGCTGGTAGTTCCTGTCAAAATATCTACTAGTAGGCTGGTAGCATCATTGCTCGATTCGACAATGGTATCTCGAATAGCCCGTTCTAATTCTAGGGAGTTTGGAATCATTTTACCTTTAAGCCATTCTTGAACTGCCACCAGATAAAAAAGTTTGACTACGCTAGCAGGATAAATTCTTTCCATTCCTCGATAGCTAAAACCTTTGACTGGATACTGCCAAAATTCAGCCGCCGATAAAGCACCACCTGTATTAACTATCACTGGCTCTTGATAGACGATCCAGGTAAGAGCTATTTTATCTCTGGTAAGAGTGGGAAATCTCTCTTTAGTAGCCAGCAAAATCTCTTTCGCGGCGGAAGTCAGTTGTTCGTCTTGATGGAAAAAAGGCATAAAGGCAGTTAAAAGCAATAAGCAGCGAACTTCAGCAGGACAATCGCCCCATAGAGTAATATTATTTTACGGTGATAGGACAATACAAACTATAAATTTGAATGGAAATTAGGGATTCAAAGGCTTCCTCTACAAGCGATCGCCTGTCTTTTGAGATAAATACTGAAGCGGAAACAAAAATTATCGCGACTGCTCGACAGCAAAACAACTTTTGGGTAGTGTTTAGCTCTACTTTTATTACTATTTTTTTAGCAGAAATGGGTGATAAAACTCAACTGGTAACGCTTTTGATGAGTGCGGAGTCTCAAGCACCTTGGATTGTCTTTATTGGTGCAGCCTTGGCTTTGATCGCCACTAGCTTGATTGGAGTATCTATTGGTTATTGGCTGTCTAAAAAACTCACTCCCGAAACTTTAGATCTCTCGGTAGCAATTCTGCTGTTAATTATTACTGCTTGGTTGATGGGCGATGTCTTGAGTCTTTCGTAAAAGTTAAATGATAAATGTTAAATGAAATATGGACTGGCAACTGATTGGAATTAGCTTTATTACCGTATTCTTAGCTGAAATTGGCGACAAAAGCCAGCTTGCTGCGATCGCCCTCGGCGGTAGCTCGAAAAACCCCCGCGCTGTATTTATTGGCTCGACAGTAGCTCTAATTTTAGCTAGCTTTTTGGGGGTGCTAGCAGGTGGAGCTGTTGCTCAGTTTTTACCAGAAAAGCTCTTAAAGTCTCTAGCGGCGATCGGATTTGCCACCTTGGCGTTAAGAACGCTTTGGGTTGGCGGTGAAGCTGAAGAATAAAGATCTCCAAGAGCTTATGCTATTCCTTTACGATGCTGGTTGCTTGCTTCTCTCTTCAATTTCTTCTAAAGTTTTGAGCAAAATTCGTTTTGCCTGCAGTTCCCAACCCCATTTTTGAATATTAAAGGCAATGGGTATACCAATTGCAGGTGCGAGAAAATCTACTGGCTGGCGGAGAGAGATGCCAAATAGTAAACCCAATCCCGCAATTCCCCAGAAAGGCAAAGCTACTGTTTGACGCTGTTCTTCGACTAATTTACCAAAGAAGCCTTTGGGCATTTCTTCTATTAATGCCGCTTTTACTTCTTTTTGCTCTACTGGAGTCACAGAGATGCCGATTTTACGTCTTAACCTTTCAATTTTGCGCGCATCTGTGCTGAAGTTGGTCAGTTCGTCTTCAGCCATCAAAATTAGTCTTTCTAATTGGGACATCTTGCCGATATTTATTAAAAAATAATTAAGTTCGTTCTTATTTCAGATTACCATCAGAAGTATAGATCGCGGCTAACTTGTAATGGAAGGAGCGATCGCAGCAACGAGCAACCAGATCGACATTTAGTTGCCAATCTAATTACTCGTCGCAATCTCGCAAGCAGGTATTTAAACCAGTAACTTAATCAAGCCGTATCCCTTTTCTAAAGCTAAAGTGCCATATAAATGTAAATTGAACGTTAATATTGCTCGATGTGAATATCTTTGACTTACTATTGCCTGTCTTAGCAATTGCTAATTATTGTTGTTTTGGCGGAGCGAACAGTTTAATTGCTTCAGCGATTGCCGAACCTGGAGATCCTTTGGTCTTTGATCGCCAAGATCCGCTCATACCTGTCGGCTACGAAAAACGTAAATTAACTTCATTTGAGAAATATAGAATCGAACGGGCGATCGCCAGACTGAACCAAGATGGAGAGGAAGAGTTAGATCGCGGCAATACAGAAGCAGCATTTAGCCTCTGGTATCGTTCGCTGCGATTATCGCGGGCACTTGATCGGATAACAGAAATCAAAACATTGGGCAAAATAGGTGCGATCGCCTGGAAAGAAAATTCAACGGAAGATGTGAGAAATATTGCCAACCGTTTGATCGCAATCGAAGCCGAACAAAATAGCGATCGCCAGCTAGTAGAAGAGTCATTAACTGCTTTAGCTAGGGCATTTGAATCAGTTAGATACTTGGATAAGGCGATCGAGGTTTATCAGCAAATTCTACAGAATAGCGATGTAGACAGAGCTGCAATTACCGAGCGATTGGGAGAACTATATTTGGCTATTTTTGACTATAGTAATGCAGCTAAAATTTACGAAGACAAACTCAATAAAGAATCATCAAAGCAGCAAGCAAAAACTTTGCAAACGCTGATAGATATTTACGATCGCAGCGGACAAAACCAAAAATCAATCGCCGTTAAGCAAAGATTGAGCGAGTATTATCGATCGATCAATAAACCAGCTCGAATTGCCGCACTAGAAAAAGCCATTGCTAGGAATTATCAAGCCTCGGGACAAATAGAGCGAGCGATCGCAACTTATCGACAGGCGTTTGACACCGCATCAAATAATCAACAGTTAGCTTTGGCTATTAGCTCTCTAGTCGAAGTGGGAAAGCTACACCAAAAACAAAACAATTTAGAACGGGCGATCAACACATACAAACAATTACTTACCGTTCAACAAAATGCTTATGACTATTATGGCTTGGTCAATACTCATGATGCTTTGGGCAATATATATTTGAAGCTCGATCAAATCGAATTTGCACGGCAATCTTTTGTGGCAGGACTAGCGATCGCTGAAACAATCAATTACCGAACGGATTATCTACGCGATCGTCTCCAACAGTTTCAAGCGATCGACTGAAATTTCGAGATTGATACTTTGACAATCGGTATAGCCAAATTGTTGAGCGAACAAAAGCCAAAATTGACGACAAAATCAATACAAAAGTTCACCTGCCTCTTCCTTAATTGGGCAAAATAGGTACAATATGTCCATGTAATGTTAGACATAGTTTTCTCTGAAATAAAACCATCAAGACCATTGATATGATTGACTTTAGAGTTATATGAACCTGACACCAATTTGGGGGTCACTAACAGTTTTTATCGTCTGTCCTTTGTTGGGAGGACTACCCCTGATAGACTGGATTACCTACACCATTACTGGTCGCCAACTAAGAAAACTAGGCACGGGTAATATTTCAGTGTCAGCAGCTTTTTATCATGGTGGTAAATTAGCGGGAATTAGTGCTGTCCTCTCCGAAGCAGCAAAAGGAGTTATTGCCGTCTTGCTAACCAGATTGTTTTTTCCCAGTGGCTCAGTTTGGGAAATCGTTGCCATTATTGCTCTAGTGATGGGGCGTTACTGGATGGGAAAAAGCGCAGGAACCACCAACGCTGTTTGGGGCATTGTCGCTCACGATCCGATTGCCGCAGCTTTAGTCTGGTTAATTAGCTTGGTCAGTTTTACGATCGTGCGCGATCGCCTCCTGGGTAAATATGGTGCGTTAGTATTTTTGACCGTAATTATCGGTCTGCGCCATCCCGATCAACTAGAGTATGGTATTGCCACTCTAGCCTTAGCTAGTTTGCTAGCTTGGATTTATCGCAACATACCCGACGATCTAAACTTAGAATCTCATCAAGGTGAACCTAGTACTAATAAAATGTTTCGTTTTTTTCAGGGAGACAAAGAGATTATTACTCTCGACAGCAAACTAAATCCTGCTGAGGTGGGAAAGAAAGCAGCTAATCTGGCTTTACTCAAAAAAAAGGGATACTCCGTCGCTCCAGGTTGGATATTGCGACCAGGAGAGGATCTTAAAGTGTTGGTCGACAAACTCCAACCCAGCCAGCAATCTCCTTTAATTGTACGTTCTTCCGCGATCGGCGAAGATTCTGATACTGCCTCGGCTGCAGGACAATATATCAGTATCTTGGATATTACTAATAAAGAAGAACTACAGTCAGCCATCATCGACTGTCAAAGTTCTTATCTCCAAGGCAATGCTGTGGCATATCGTTCTAGTAAAGAACAGCCTGAAGAGTCTATGGCGGTGTTGATTCAGCAACAAATAGAAGGAGTATATAGCGGAGTTGCATTTAGCCGAGACCCCGTCAATCAGCTAGACGACAATGTAGCCATCGAGGCTTTGCCAGGACGAGCTACTAAAATTGTTTCGGGCAAATTTACTCCTCAAAGATATCGGGTAGCTATCCCCGAAGCAGACTTAGCAGCAACTACGGCAATCAGGGTAACTCAAGAAAATGTTCGAGATGGTGAAGAGAGTATTCCCCTGCAGGTAATCGAGTCAGTCGCGCTTCTTGCTAGAGAAATGGAAGATCTATTTGAAGGTATTCCTCAAGACATCGAGTGGACTTATGATGGCGATCGCGTTTGGCTGTTGCAGGTGCGCTCCATCACTAATCTTCAGCCAATTTGGACGCGAAAAATCGCTGCAGAGGTAATTCCTGGTAAAATTCGCCCCTTAACTTGGTCAATCAATCAGCCTCTTACCTGTGGGGTGTGGGGCAAGCTGTTTGCGATAGTTTTAGGCGATCGCGCTAGAGATTTGAACTTTGAGGAAACTGCTACTCTACATTTTGCTAGTGCCTATTTTAATGTGACTCTGCTGGGTAAAATCTTTCGCCGCATGGGATTGCCACCAGAAAGTCTGGAGTTTCTTACCAGGGGGGCAAAATTTAGCAAGCCACCACTGATGTCTACGGTTAAAAATATTCCAGGACTGTGGCGTCTGCTCAAGCGCGAGTTGAAGTTAGGCAGACAGTTTGCAAGCGATCGCGATAAATTATTCATTCCGATTATTTCGGCGATGGACGAACAGCCAGCTCAAGAACTATCGTCTACTGAAATAATAAACAGAATTGATACTATTTTGGGACTGCTAGACCGAGCCACTTACTATAATATTCTTGCTCCTTTTAGTTTAGCCATACGTCAGGGCATTTTTAAAGCAGCAGATAAAGATCTAAACTACTCTGGAACGCCAGAAATAGCCGCAGTAAGCTCTCTGGCAGAAGTAGCCAATCAGGCGCGTAAACTCCTGGCTACAGAGCAAATTACCTTAGATTCTTGTGCTTCTTTATTCGCTCACATCGCGGAAAATCCCGAAGGTGCAACTATTATCGAAAGCTTCAATCTTTGGTTAGGCAAATATGGCTATCTCAGTGAAGTGGCAACCGACATTTCCATTCCTCGTTGGCGAGATAAGCCAGGTATTGCGCGGGAGATGTTTACGCGGTTTTTCTTTGATGCTCAAGGAGCAAAAAAAGCACAGCTATCTTCCCACAAGTCGGATCGGTCTTTTGCAGTCAGAATAGTCCAAAAAAGATTAAATCTTAAAGGAGCAGTCGCTGAAATATACAATCAGCTTTTGGCAAATTTACGTTGGAGCTTTTTGGCACTGGAGCAAAAGTGGTTGGATGAAGGTCTTTTGAATCATGAGGGAGATATATTCTTACTCAAGCTCGAAGAAGTTATCGCGGCAGTAAATAATGAAGAGACAGAAGCTAGTCCAAAACTAACCTCAATCGTGGAGCAAAGGCGGGAAAAATGGTTGCAGGAGAAGGCATTGGATTCCGTGCCTAAATTAGTTTATGGTAAACCAGATATCTCTGGCTGGACAGTTGCTACAACTCTGGACGTTACCGATAAATCGAACAAATTAAAAGGCATTGGAACGAGTTCTGGGCAAATAGAAGGAGTTGTGAAGGTGATTACCGATCTGCGCGATACATCGGATGTCAACAGCAGTACTGTGATCGTAGTTCCTTATACCGATGCAGGTTGGTCGCCCGTTTTGGCTCGTGCGGGAGGTTTGATTTCTGAAGTAGGTGGCAGGCTTTCCCATGGCGCAATTGTTGCCAGAGAATACGATATACCTGCGGTGATGGACGTTGCTAATGCAACTCGACTGTTTCAGGATGGTCAGAGAATTAAAGTTGACGGCAAAACAGGAATTATCGAGATTTTAGATTAAGCTAAGGTTATCGTTGCTGCAATTTTCTCGAACAATAGAGCGTGAAGTCAATGATGGTTTGGTTAATATTTTGGAATTATTTGAATTATATTAGAGTTAATAATTACTTTTTTATATGCTTGCTCTGATTCTCGTCATCGCCACGGTGTTGCTTGGTTCGGCTTTTTGTTCTGGTTCTGAAACTGCACTACTATCCATATCTCCCATTAAAGTCAGACAATTAGCTCAGTCCAAAGAACCCGCTGCTTTAGCACTAGCAAGCATTCGATTAAAGGTCAGTCGCCCGATCGCTACTATTGTAATTCTCAATAATATTTTTAATATTGTTGGCAGTATTTTGATTGGTAGCTTGACCACCAAAGTTCTGGGCGATGCTTGGTTGGGCATTTTTTCGGGGCTTTTAACGTTTTTAATCATTGTTTTTGGCGAAATCGTGCCTAAAACTCTCAGTCAACGTTACGCCCAGCAGATTTGCTTGGCGATCGCCATTCCCATTCGATTCTTGACCATTATATTTGCTCCCCTTGTTTGGCTGGTAGAAAACGTTACTGCTCCTTTTGTTCGCGGTCAAAAATTGCCCACTACCGATGAAGCAGAAATCAAATTTTTGACCAATATTGGTTTCCAGGAGGGAGTGATTGAAGATGATGAAGCAGAAATGATTCAAAGGGTTTTTCAGCTTAACGATCTCAATGCCTCAGATTTGATGACCCCCAGAATAATTGTTACTTACCTCAAGGGAGATCAAACTCTAGAAGAATGCCAGCAGGATATTATCAAGTCCCAGCATACTCGTATTTTAGTCATTGAGGAAACCATTGATAATGTGACGGGAATCGTCCTCAAAGACGAACTGCTCACGGCGATGATTGTCGGTCATAGCGATCACACTATCGACAGTTTAAAACGTCCTGTTCAGTTTGTGCCAGAAACAAATCGAGCCGATAAGCTGCTCAAAGTATTTCAAGACAATCGAGAACATTTAGCCGTGGTACTAGACGAATACGGTGGCGTAGCAGGAGTAGTCACCTTAGAAGACGTGCTGGAAGTGTTGACGGGAGAAATTGTTGATGAGACAGATCGCAACGTAGATTTACAGGAAATTGCTCGTAAGAAAAGACTCCGTCTGTTAAAAGCAAGGGGGATTATTAATGATTGAAAACTCGAAGTTTGTTACTTAACCAAGGAAACAAACTTAGTTGCCAGGCGATCGCCCGTATCAATCCCCTGTTTTCTCGCCCAAAATTCGCTCAGATAGTGAATTTGCCGAAAACCCACTAGAATATTTATCCCTGGTATCAACATCCACCAGATAGTTAAAGGCTCTTCCAGTCCCTCATCGCGGTACATTTGATTTACCGTTCTATAGAGGCGAAACTGAGCGTAGTAAATCCAGCCTAATCCCAAGAGCGAAAACCAGCCGAACCAAGGATCGACATCGGGGTCTAAACGCCACAAAAGCTGAGACAGCAAGGTGCCAACTATAAAAGGAATCAAGCATTTAGCACCAGACCAAGATTCGCCGTCATAACGACGCAGTTCGTCTTGAATCATCCATTTATAATATCCATAATATGCCAGAAAGCTGAGACTAGAATATAGTACGACTTTCCGCAACGGACGAGGTTTTCCTAATTTGTCTTCGATCATTTATTACTTACGCTTAATGTGAATTAGCGGTGAGATCCCGCGTCGCCGTAAGGCGCAAGGGAACGCTCACCAAGACGCTTCGTTGAAAATTCGATAGTTCCTAGCTCTAAGCTTTAAGCTTTAAGCTTTAAGTTTCTAGAGTCTAGTCAGTGAGAACACCATCGTTCTAATTGATACTCGAAAGATTACATTTACTGTAGTTAAAGCTACATTCATAGCTAATTTTAATTCACATTATTTATTACTTATTACCTATTACTTATCCCTTAACGATCGCCCCAAAATCTGCCAAAACCCGCCCATGGTTGCGTAGCAAACCCAGAAGATTTAGTCGGTTGCGTTTGATATCGGGATTTTCTGCCATTACTAAAACACTGTTGTCGCCATCAAAAAAACCGCTGACTATAGGAGCAATTTTGGTCAATTCGTCTACCAACAACTGATAGTTGCGCTGTTCTTGAGAGGCTTCTGTCTTAGGTAGCAGTTCTACTAAAGCATCATAAAATTCACGTTCTGAAGACTGCTCGAATAGTTTGGGGTCGACATGTATTTTAGGATCGAGCGCTTGAGTATCCAAATCTCCTTTTGATGCTAAACGGGCAGAACGATTGATCGTCTCGTATATTTGATTTAATTTGCCGTTGTTACGAATCTCCTTTAAAAATAAAGCGCGGTCGCGAACATCTAACAAGTCTTCTAAAGCTCTTTCAGTATACTCTTCGTCTTTATCGCCTAATATAGCGTTAACTAAATCGTAGTCGATGTTTTTCTCGTCTCGCAATAAATTTGTAATCCGCTGTAAAAAGAACTCTTTTAATGCTTCTAGGGGAGATTCCTTGCCAGAATGAGCCGACACAAAATCTGCCGTTCCCTGCTCTAGCAAACTATTGAGATTTATATCCAAATCCGCATCCCAAGTAATATTAATTACACCGTTGGCAGCACGACGCAGAGCGAAGGGATCTCCTCCTCCCGTGGGAATCATGCCAATACCAAAAATCCCAATTAAAGTATCCAGGCGATCGCTCAACCCTACTACTTGACCATTGAGGGTGCTAGGCATCTCATCATCTGCACCTCTGGGTAAATAATGTTCAAAAATACCTCTAGCCACTGTAGGAGATTCTCCACTAACGATGGCATATTTTTCCCCCATCACCCCTTGCAGTTCGGGAAATTCATAAACCATCTGAGTCACCAAGTCTGCTTTGCACAACAGAGCGGTGCTTTCTATTTCATTGTGCTGCTCTTCGTCAACCTCCAATTGTTCGGCAATAATTTTTGCCGTATCGATAATACGGTCTACCTTATCTCGCATCGTTCCTAGTTCCTCCTGAAAAGTAACGCTTTCTAGTTGGGGAAGATAGGTATCCAAATGCTCGTCACAGTCAGCATAGTAGAAAAACTGAGCGTCGGCTAATCTCGCGCGAATTACGCGACCATTTCCCTCGGCGATCGCAGCCCTTTTCTCAGGATCGCCATTAGAAACCGTAATAAAGTTGGGCAGTAACGCATTCTTGTCAACTTCTTGGCTTACGGGGAAATAGCGTTGATGACTGACCATTACCGTTGTAATTACTTCCGTCGGTAATTTGAGAAAATCTGCTTCAAATTTTCCCGCGATCGCTGTAGGATACTCGACTAAGTCGACTACTTCTGCCAGTAAATCGGGGTCTATCTCTGCTTTGCCTCCCAATTTTTCGGCTTCTGCTAATATTCCAGCTTCGATCTTTTCTTTTCTGGCTTCAGAATCGACTTCAACAAATCCAGAGCGCATTTTCTCTACATATTCAGTAGCTCGCTCGATAACCACAGCATCGGGATGAAGTACTCGATGTCCCCTAGTAAGGCGATCGCTAGTTATTGTTTCCGAGCCGTTAATTAACTCCAAAGGTAATATCTCTTCGTTCCATAAAGCTACCAGCCAACGGATCGGACGGGGAAAGCGCAAATCTCCATCACCCCAACGCATAAAACGCTTGCCCTCTAAACCTATAATCCACTGAGGGCAAAGTTCTTGCAAAATTTCAGTAGTGCTGCGACCTTGAATTTTTTTCCGAATAAACAGAAACTCCCCTTTGGGCGTATCGCGAATTTCCACGTCAGCTAGACTCACACCCTGCTTGCGGACAAAACCCTCTGCAGCTTTAGTCGGTTGACCGTTTTTATATGCCGCTCTTACGGGAGGTCCCTTTACTTCTTCTTCTCGATCTGCTTGCCGCTCGGGAATATCTTTAATCAGTATGGCTAGACGACGAGGAGTACCATAATATTCAACGCTAGCAGGATTGAGAAATTCTTCCGATAAACTCTCAGGAACTTTTACTTTCCATTGCGCGATCGCGCTACTTACAAAATCTGCTGGTAGTTCCTCTGTACCTACCTCGAGTAAAAAATTAGCCATAAGAAAGATTTACTGATTGCCATATCGTTTAATCAGGATATCAGTTTTGCTGCTTCCTCGCATGGATGGAAGTTTCTTTCTTTTGATTGCTATCTTATGCGTTCGTTAAACTAAGATTTATCCCTTTGCTGCTCGATTTCCGTACCATCAAAATTATTATTTTGCGGCATCTCTTGACAAGCTATGAGTAAAGCGACTAACATTATCGCGGTAAGTAATCGATTTCCAACCGTAACAACCTTATTAGACACAACTTTTAGATCCTCCGATACACCAACCACACTCCTCCATGGTGTATCAGATATGTGGATCTTAGGTAGGTGTTATTACAGGTATTTAATTGTCACATTATCTAAATAATCTCGATCTGAGAGATATTTGAAAAGGTCGATCCGCCGCCATGAGCCCCTCAAAGAATGCGAATCAACACTTATACTTACCAGCTCAAAATCCCATTTAGATTCCTAGTCGCTGATAAATTTCATCCAAATTCTTTAAGTGGTGATTGGGATCGAAACAAGCATCGATTTCTGCTGAAGATAGGGTGGTGGTTACTGTCTCATCTTCAGAAATTAGCTGGCGAAAATCGCCGTCGAGTTTATTCCAAGCAGCCATAGCGCAGCCTTGAACTACTCGGTATGCTTCCTCTCGCTTCATGCCTTTTTCAACCAAAGTCAAAAGAACTCTCTGACTAAAGATAACTCCACCATAAACATTCATATTGCGCTTCATGTTTTCAGGATATACCAGCAGGTTTTTCACCAAGCCAGTAATTTCTTTGAGCATAAAGTGAGTCAGAATGCAGCTATCGGGCAAAATAACTCGCTCTACCGAACTATGGGATATATCTCGTTCGTGCCACAAAGCCACATTTTCCAAAGCAGCAACGGCATTACCACGAACTATTCTCGCCATTCCCGTCAACCGTTCGGAACGAATTGGATTGCGCTTGTGGGGCATTGCTGAAGATCCTTTTTGTTTTTTGGAGAAAAATTCTTCAACCTCCAATACATCGGTTCTTTGCAGATTGCGAATCTCTACTGCAAAGCGTTCGATCGATGCAGTCAACAAAGCCAATTGCTGTATATAGTCAGCATGGCGATCGCGAGAAATAACTTGAGTAGAAGCACAGTCAGGTTCTAAGCCCAATTTTTGACAGGCGATCGCCTCTACCTGAGGATCGACGTTGGCATAAGTACCAACCGCACCAGATATTTTACCTACGGCAATTTCTTTCCGCAGTCTGACAAGGCGATCGCGATTGCGTAATACTTCTGCCAGCCAACCAGCCAGCTTGAATCCAAAGGTAATCGGTTCGGCATGAATTCCGTGAGATCTTCCCACCATTACGGTGTAGCGATGCTGCTGCGCCTGGTAGCGAATTGCTTGGATTAGCTCTTCCAAACGTTCGAGAATTAAATTGAGGCTGACCACCATTTGTAGAGCAATACCAGTATCCAAAACATCAGAACTAGTTAACCCCAAATGGATATACCTTCCAGCGTCACCTACATACTCGTTGACATTGGTCAAAAAAGCAATTACATCGTGACGAACCTCTGCTTCAATTTCCAAAACTCTTTGAGGATCGAAATTGGCTTTAGCTTTAATTTCATCAACAGCTTCCTGGGGAGTATAGCCTAACTCAGCCTGTGCTTCGCAAACAGCTATTTCTACCTGCAGCCATGTTTTAAGCTTATATTCATCAGTCCAAATCTCGCCCATTTCGGGCAGGGTATAACGTTCAATCACAATCAGTGTGGCTGGATACAACTGTCAATTGTACAACTATGACTGCAACTTTTACGCTTTACCTTCATATAAGCTGGCAACAGGACTTGAACCTGCGACCGGCTGATTACAAATCAGCTGCTCTACCAACTGAGCTACGCCAGCACTAGAAAGTAATAATAACAGACTAATTAATATTTGTGCAAGTTTTTGGGGGAATTTGATATCTCTCCCCCGAACACCTATGCCATACTGCTTTCCATTGCCCAACGCGCGAGTTCTGTACGATTATTGAGACTAGTTTTATTCAACATATTAGAGACATGACTCTCAATCGTGCGCTGGCTGACGTTTAACTGTTTGGCAATTTCTCGATTAGCCATACCTTTCGCTACTAGCTGAACTACTTTTAACTCAGTAGGAGTCAATTCAACATTGTGCGGAACGTGGATTGTTGGACCTCCGTCCAAACCTTTGGGACGTCCTTGTTCCCAGCGTTTGATTTGGTTGAGAGAAGATTCTACCTGAGCGACTAGCTCTTCTGGTTCGAAGGGCTTGCTCATGTAGACATCCGCCCCCTCATTCAAGCCTCTAACTCGATCTTGGCTTTGACCTTTCGCTGAAAGAAATAAAACTGGTATCCTGTTAGTTGTTGGCTCTTCGCGGATATGTTTTACCAAAGAATATCCGTCCATTTCTGGCATCATTACATCGCAGATGATCATGTCAGGAATGCCTACGTCTAATAATTCCAAAGCTTCCCTACCGTTTTCTGCTGTATCTACGTTATAGCCTCTAAACTCTAAATAATCTTTAACCAGCAGAATTAGATTAGGATCGTCGTCTATTAGCAGTAGCTTTTTATTATCTTTGGTGGCGGTATCTTTCATAGGTATTATTTTTTAGTCTTTAGCGTAGATTCTCGATCCATTCAGCCTAAGCTATATATCTCTATACTTATTTAAATCTGAGAAGGATCGCTGATGGATAAATTTTAAGAATATGTTAATTCTACTGTTATCTAGCAAGCTATTCTTAGTAGAAGCGACTGTAGAATTACACAATATATAATTTAACCTCAATATTTTTTTTCGACACCCTTTTGCTAATAAATAGTTGTAAAGTTAAGTCTAGTTTTGGATTTGAGTATCAAAGATCAAAAATAGTTTCTAGTCGAGCAAAGTAAAATTACTTGGTTAAAATTACTTTTAATCATCTTAACGAGTAAAAAAGGAATTTATCTAGCTGAATATGGTTATTTTTGTCGATCTATTTAACGATCTAATCCACTCCCGTCGTTCTACCAAGCCCAGGCTGTTCAATGGACAAAAGATCGACGACGAAATTGTGTGGCAAATTTTGGAAAATGGAAATTGGGCTCCGACTCATGGGTTAACTCAACCCTGGAGATATAAAGTTTTTAATAATTCGGGTTTGGAAAAACTAGCAAGTTTTCAAGCCGATTTATATCAAAAGCTCACCCCTACAGATAAATTTAAACCTGAAAAACACGAGCGAATGATGGCAAATATACTTAAGTCTTCTCACGTAATTGTTATTTGTATGCAACGGCAAACATCAGAAAAAATACTGGAAATAGAAGAAATAGAAGCAGTCGCCTGCAGCGTACAAAATATGGCATTAACAGCAGCAGCATATGATGTATGTAGCTTTTGGGGTTCAGGTGGTGTAACTTACACCGATGAATTAAAAGAGTTTCTTGGTTTAGCGGAAAAAGATAAATGTCTCGGGTACTTATACTTAGGATATAGCGATAATCCCACCACCAAAAGTCGTCGCGATCGCATTCAAGATAAAGTGGAATGGATCGACCATTAATCATTAAACATTTACCATTAAACATTTATCAAAAAAATCCCATCTCTCAAATACAGAGACGGGATTGAGTAAATATATAACAACCAAAGACTAACGACTAACAACTACGAACAAACAAATCTGAAGATTAATAGATTTACACACAGCGATCTAATAATGATTGCCTGCTTTACGGTGATGAACTGCTGTTAAGCCATCGAGGTTGGAAACACGACCTAAATCTACCTGACTGTAGACAATCCAATGGTCGCTACATTCCATGCGGCTAGATACCTGACACTCTAAATATGCCAAAGAGTCGGTCAGAATAGGAGAACCATTAGCAGCCGTTTGAGTTTTGACTCCTGCAAAACGATCTGCGCCAGGCTTAAATCGCTTAAGGAAATGCCTCATTAAAGGTTGATATTTGCCCTCTTCTAAAATGTTTAGCACAAAGCGATCGCCTACCTGCATCAAAGATTCGATCGCTCGATCTTTAGCTACGGCAATGGTCAATCCAGGTGGTTCAAAGCTTGCTTGGGATACCCAAGAAGCTAACATCGCACTGCTAACATCTCCCTTGGTAGCGGTAATTATGTACAAACCACCACTCAGACGACCCATTGCTTTGTCTAAATCGCTGTCGAGAGACTTCATCTGCTTGACTAGGTCTTTGCGAGTAAGAAATTGACCCAAATCTGTTCCCGACTCTTCACAAACTTGGTAATCAGCTTCATTAGGAGTATCTTTAAGCTTGATTACAGCAAATCCTGGTTTTAAGCCAGCTTCGCGAAATTTAGTCATTAGCGGATCGATTGGTTCGTCGTCGTCGCCATAAGACTCAAACATGCCGATTAGCTGTTTTTCTTTGGCTGCAGCCAAGATAGTCCCCATGTTAGTGGTAATATCTTCTGACTTGCTATCTGAGGGTGGCATTCCCAAAACAATTCCCACAGAACGATTGACGATCTCGTGTACCTCTGTGCTGTCAGCAGATCGTAGATCTACCATTTCTACTTCTACGCCAGTTTTAGTAATCCCTTTAGCCACAGCTTGACTGAGGCGATCGCTATAACCATAGTCAGATGTGTAAAATACTGCTACGCTTTTATCTGCTTTTGTTTGAGATTCACTCCAGTGGCGATAGCGTTCCAACAGTTCGTTGAGGTTATGACGCAACAAGGGACCGTGTCCATTAGCAACAATATTTATTTCCCCTAGCTTGTCCATCCGTTTCATCGCAGAAAGCACAGAACGGGCATTAGGTCCCATCAAGCAATCATAGTAAAAACGATAGTCTTTTTCGATCGCCTTAAGATCTTCATCGAAGGTGGCGTTGGAACAGTAGTGCATGCCAAAAGCATCGCAGGTAAACAAAATGCCAGAGGCGCGATCATAGCTAAAGATTGTATCTGGCCAGTGTAAGTTGGGCGCGTTGACAAATTCAACTATATGACCCCGACCGAGATCGATCTGGTCGCCATTTCTAACAATTTGTCGGTTGAAAGGCTGATGAACTAAATCTTCCAAGAACTTAATTGCCATTTTTGCGGCAACTACGATTGCTTGAGGTGCAAGTTCCAAAAAGTCCTTTACCAAACCACTGTGATCGGGTTCGGTATGACTGATAATTAAATAGTCAATTTCTTTAGGATCGATTAAACCTTGTAAAGCATCTAGATAAAGCTGACGAAATTTAGCATGAGAAGTATCTACCAAAGCTGTCTTGTCGCCGCGAATTAGATAAGAGTTGTAGGTCGTACCATTTTGTAAGCCGAACTCAATATCAAAGCGATCGCGATCCCAATCTAGAGAACGAATTGCAGTAGTATCGGCAGTTATATTTTCAGTTTGAATAGTTAACCTTGGTTGGGTTTTAACTGGTGTTGCGACCATAGCCCTCTTTTAAGTTTTATTAATTTTTTTTTCTCTTTCTTTATTATAGAAGCTGTTAGCTATTAGCTATTGGCTTTTAGCTTTTAATTCCTTATCGGGTAGATAATTAAAATCGAAAGATGAATTAAACAAGAGTTGGGCTAGTTACAGGTTCGACTTCTGTTATCGGTAGGTGCGATCGC
>JBCDCO010000056.1:0-23325 GCA_039181635.1 Cyanobacteria bacterium P01_G01_bin.19
AGCTTATGGCGTAGATTTAGTCGATAAAGGTGGCAACAAATATAGCATCAGCGGTCAAGGTAATTGGCAAGATCTCGATCCAGGAGAAACAGCAAAGGCGATTTTCATTATTGACGATAACGGTCAAAATGCGATCGCTCCTAAGTTCACCAGTTCCAATTCGGCTGTATCAAACAAAAATACTCACAAGAAGTCGGTCAAAAATGATGACGATGGCTTTAGCGATGGCGGTCATGATCGCTCTGGAAATGGAAGTCACCTTCAAGTAGAAGGAAAATTTCTCTATGACGCCAATGGAGACAGAGTAATCATGAGAGGAATTGAAAGTGTAGTTCGATATGGTCAGTATCAAGGGTCAGGTGAGTGGAATGACCCTTATGAAGATGGTTGGCTAGTCGATGGCAATGGCGACAATGTTGCAGAGCTTGCTAAGACAGGAGCTAATGCCACTCGCTTGATCGGTGGACGTCCTGACGAGTTTGAGCGTGCACTGGAAGAAGCAGTAGACAATGACCTTTGGGTCTCAATAGCACACGTTGATTTCAGAGACAAAGAGGTGATGGAGACAATTAAGGAGTACGAGGGTTACGTTACACTCCACGCTCAGGGTGAAGTAGTTCATCAAGATGAGAACAGATGGCGAGAAGACTCTATCAAAGCCATTCAGGAAATTAGAGCACTTGGATATAAAGCCCCAATTGAAATTACTGCTGGTTATTATGGACAGAGATTTGAAATGATTCTCAATCAGGGTGAGGCGATTTTAAATTCTGACCCGATGAAGAATGTGGTTTTCGTAACACAAGACTATTCAGAGATTGAGCATATGGGAGGAGTCACCACTAATCTGGATAAGTTTGAGGACTTTTCTGCACCGATTTTAGTAGGAGCGTCTTATTTCGGCCAAGGGGTGCAGCACGGCTACGGTAATGATTCTGATACTTACAAAGAAGTATGGGATGAAACTTATGAAAGAGATCTTGGCAGTTTTTATTGGGTATGGTCAGATGCTGGATATGGTGATGTAGTCAGCTCTAGCGGAAACTTTGACGATCTTACTTCCGTAGGTGAATATTTAGTCAATGACAGCCCTGCAAACTTAAGCTCTCACGCTCCAAAAACAGAATTTCTCTTGGACGATACTTTTTAACAGCAGGTCTTATTAATACTACATCTATTTCCTTAATTAGCGATCGCAACTATCTTATTTTCGCGATCTCTAATTTTTAGTTTTGCATCTGAGAAGTGAGGCTTATGTTGATCCTGGCAGTCGTTTCACCCTCTGTGACTGATATTGTTTATTGAAAGATGATTCCCAAGCATTAAGCCAATTGCAAATTGTATTATGACTTACTTGAAATATTTTTATTAATTCTGATAATTCTGAGATTCTATAGCCTTGATAACTTAATTGAATACAATGGGCACTCTGTCTTACTTGATAATATAATACTTATCCTGCTTGTAAATTCTTGTTAACAGTTTTAATATATCTTTGGTTAAACCCTTAATACATCATCTTAAAATATGTAATTAATTCTGTATTACTACTTAATTAGCAAATAAGTTCTGCTACCATAATTCAGAATATGAGTTTATTTTTGTATATTGCTGATATTCAGACTCCTATGCAAGGCTTGATATTTTGCTTGATTTGACTGGTCACCAATGGGGAAAAAGTTTTCGATTCGTTTTATTGGCATTGTTCTAACTGCTATTTTTGCAACCCTTGGATGTGCAAGATTCTTAGGATTAAACTCGGTTGCAAAATCGAGTAAAGATGGCTGTCACCTCCAAGTAGAAGGAAGATTTCTCTATGACGCCAATGGAGACAGGGTAATCATGAGAGGAATTGAAAGTGTGGTTCGATATGGTCAGTATCAAGGGTCAGGTGAGTGGAATGACCCTTATGAAGATGGTTGGCTAGTCGATGGCAATGGCGACAATGTTGCAGAGCTTGCTAAAACAGGAGCTAACGCCACTCGCCTGATAGGCGGACGCCCTGAAGAATTTGAGCGTGCACTGGAAAAAGCAATAGAAAATAATCTTTGGGTCTCAATAGCACACGTTGATTTCAGAGACAAAGAGGTCATGGAGACAATTAAGGAGTACGAGTGTTACGTTACACTCCACGCTCAGGGTGAAGTAGTTCATCAAGATGAGAACAGATGGCGAGAAGACTCTATTAAAGCCATTCAGGAAATTAGAGCACTTGGATATGAAGCCCCAATTGAAATTACTGCTGGTTCTTATGGACAAGGATTTGAAATGATTCTGAATCAGGGAGAGGCGATTTTAAATTCTGACCCGATGAAGAATGTGGTTTTCGTAGCACAAGCCTATTCAGAGATTGAGAATAAGGGCGGAGTCACCACTAATCTGGATAAGTTTGAGGACTTTTCTGCACCGATTTTAGTAGGAGCGTCTCATTTCGGCCAAGGGGTGGAGAACGCCTGGGGTAATGACTCTGATACTTACAAAGAAGTATGGGATGAAACTTATGAAAGAGATCTTGGCAGCTTTTATTGGGTATGGGCAGATGCTGGATATGGTGATGTAGTCAGCTCCGATGGAAGCTTTGATAATCTCACCTCCGTAGGCGAATATTTAGTCAATGACAGCCCTGCAAGCTTAAGCTCTCATGCTCCAAAAACAGAATTTCTCTTGGAAGCTACTTTGTAGCAGGCAATTATTTTTGGTTTTTGTTATTTCTATGAGTTTTGTACAGTGAATAATTATTTGGCATGATGACAAAATACTGTCGTTGAATACATCTAATTACAAATTAAATAATTAAATTCAGATTAAAAAGCGATCGCTTTAGCCTATAAAGTTAAAATTTTCCCAAATAATTGACAAGATAATAAAAAGCCCAGTAACATTACCTTTATTTAAAAGCTAAAATAATTATTCTGGTTAAAAATTTTCAACTGTTTTGTCTACGAAAAGACCTATGGATAATAAGAGTTGCTGTATAATCACTCCCAGCTATGCTCCAGATTTTGAGAGATGTCGTCTTTTGTCGGAAAGTATCGCACAGTTTTCTACTTCAAATTTAAATCATTATATTATTGTTGATCGAAGAGATTCTCTTTTATTTAATCAGCTTAAAAATCAACATACCACTATTATTAATAAGGAAGATATTTTACCCTGGTGGATTTTTCAAATTCCAACTTTTACTAAAAAAAATATTTGGTTTAGTCTTAAAACTTTACCAGTTAGAGGATGGTTAATTCAACAGTTAATTAAATTGGCAATCGCCAAATATATTAAAGAAGAAGTTTTGATTTTTGCCGATTCAGATGTATTTTTTATTCGTCCCTTTGATTTTCGACAATATATTTCTGAGGATGGTGAAATAAGATTTTTTAGAGAGCCTGATGTTGTATTAGAAAATAATCGTCATCTGCCTCGCTGGTACTATGATGCTAGCGATTTACTCGCGATCGATGCTCCTCAGTTTCCCGTTGCCAACTACATGGGTCAACTAGTTTTTTGGAAGAAAAAAAATGTTTTAAAATTACATCAATATTTAGAAAAAATTCATCAAAAAAGATGGATTGAAGTTCTGTGCAATCAGTGGAATTTTTCTGAGTATATTCTCTATGGCGTGTTTGTCGAAAAAAATCTTAAAGAAACATCGGGTCATTATTTTGACAGTCAAGATCTTTGTCTAAATTATTGGGAAGAAGAGCCAATGTCAGAATCAGAGATCAAGCAGTTTTTTGCTAATGTCACCTCCAAACATATTGCAGTAATGCTTTCTGCTAAAGCTGGTATTTCCATCGACAAATATCAACAATATATTAGTGCCTCTGTTTCCGAGAATAATTAATATTTTATACTTTTGCTCTTAATTGATGAACTCCAGTAAAGTTAATATTTAAAATTTTATTGCGTAGAGATGATTTGTGATATTGGAAAAATATACACTCATATAACATAGATATTGAATAATTTTTGATAAAAGATATTTTTTATGGCTTACTACTGGTTTAAAGCATTTCACCTAATTGGTATTGTGGTGTGGTTTGCAGGATTATTTTATTTGGTACGTTTATTTGTATATCACGCTGAAGCAGAACAAGAGCCAGAACCTGCCCGTAGCATTCTTCAAAAACAGTACGAGATCATGGAAAAGCGTCTCTACGGCATTATCACCACTCCAGGTATGATTTTAACCGTAGCGATGGCGATCGGTCTTATTTCCACCGAACCAGAAATTCTTAAATCTACTTGGCTGCACGTCAAGTTAGCCTTTGTAGTTTTATTGATCGGGTATCATCATTTTTGTAAGCGCATCATGAAAAAGCTGGCTGCGGGAGAATGTCAGTGGACAGGACAGCAGTTTAGAGCTTTGAATGAAGCACCAACTATCTTATTGGTATTGATTGTATTACTGGCTGTATTTAAAAATAGTTTGCCTCTAGATTTGACTACTTGGTTGGTAGCAGCTTTAGTCATTACGATGGTGGCTAGCATTCAGCTCTATGCCAAAAAACGACGTAAAGATAAGGAAAAGCTAGCGCAAGTGGATCGAGAACTAGAACTTGCTTCATCTGTCAGCGATTAGTTTTTCAAGCAAAAAGAATATAAGTGATAGAGGATGAATAGTAATAGACTAGTTATTTACGAACGCTCGTTGAATAATTATTCGTACTATCTCCTTTGTCTCAGCTTATAGATGTATTTAAAACAACTGCACCTGCGTTCATTTCGCAATTATGTAGATCGCCAGGTAAAATTTACAGCCAGAAAAACTATTTTGGTAGGAGATAATGCCCAAGGAAAGTCTAATTTATTAGAAGCAGTAGAATTATTAGCCAGTCTCAAAAGCCACCGTACTAGCCGCGATCGCGAATTGGTGTTAGATACAGCTTCTGCGGGTCAAATTGAAGCAGTTGTTGAAAGGACTCACAGCATCAATGAGTTGAGCATTATTTTTCGCAAGCAAGGACGACGCACCGTTGCCGTAAATCGAGAAACGCTGCGTCGTCAACTAGATTTTTTGGGCGTTCTTAATGCAGTACAGTTTTCTAGTCTCGATCTAGATTTAGTCAGAGGAGCACCAGATACTCGTAGAAGTTGGCTCGATGGTTTGTTGATTCAATTAGAGCCAGTCTATTCTAGTATTCTGCAGCAATACAATCAGGTGTTGCGTCAACGTAGTGCCCTACTAAAAAAAATTCGCTCGCTCGAACAGGACGAATCTTTGGAGACCCCAGCTAGTTTGGAATCCCAACTAAGACTGTGGGACGAACAATTGGCAGCAGCAGGTTCTAGAGTAGCTCGTCGACGCGCTAGAGTAGTTGCCAGATTGGCACCTATTGCTAGAGGTTGGCATAAAAAAATTAGCGGCGAAACCGAACAGCTTGAGGTTAATTATCTGCCCAATGTGTTGTGGGCGGAAGACGAACCAGATAAAGTAAGACAAGCCTTTTTGGCTAAAATTGAAGAGCGTCGCGTGGCAGAACGGTACCAAGGGAAAACTGTAGTGGGCACTCATCGAGACGAAATTGAGTTTGTCATCAACCAAACTCCCGCACGATACTATGGTTCCCAGGGACAGCAGCGAACTTTAGTTTTGGCTTTGAAGTTGGCAGAATTGAAGCTCATTGAAGAAGTAATTGGCGAACCTCCTCTGCTCTTACTAGACGACGTGTTGGCAGAATTGGATCTCAATCGTCAGCAGCAGCTTTTAGAGGTAATTGGCGATCGCTTTCAAACTATCATCACAACCACTCACATCGATTCGTTCAATCGAGATTGGGTCAAGGATTCTCAAGTCTTAAGAATTAAAGCAGGAGAAATTATTACCGACTGGTGATAAATGACAATTGATAATCGATAAGAAAGCTAATATCAATTCAATTTGCTTGATATATCCTCAAAATTAAAATTTTGAAGACTTCGAGTTTTTTATAGAGCAACTTTATTAGCTTATATGTCCTGAATTCAATATACAGCTTAATAATAATAATTAGTAATAAGATCGACTTATTTCATATATTTATCAACTGATTTAAGAATATTGCTATCTAGATTTTTCTTCTTATTGAGAATAATAGTATTTTGTCAAGGCAAATATTTCCGTGGTTAGATTGAGAATAAATAGCTTACACAGTACTATTGATAATTACTATAAAGATCGACTTTATCTAGTAAAAATAATTTGACAACTTTTACATTCGCAACAAGATATTCGTGCTAGATTGATATTGTCAATAAAAACAACTTAATGAAAAAGCAAGAGTATGTCTACAAAAACAGGTTTACTGCGTCCTTTTGGTCATGTGGAAGATAATCCCATACTGCTAGACAAAAGCGTTACTACTCCAGTATGCGAGGGTTTTAATGCTGTTCTATCCAGCTTCCAAGGTTTGTATCTACAGTATCAAAAGCATCACTTTGTAGTTGAAGGTTCGGAATATTACTCTCTACACGAATTTTTTGCTGAAAGTTACGAAGAAGTGCAGGGACATGTTCACGAAATAGGCGAACGACAAAACGGTTTGGGTGGCATTCCTGCCGCTAGCTTTAGCAAGTTGGCTGAATTATGCTGCTTCAAACAAGAAGAAGATGGGGTGTTTAGCGAACGTGAGATGGTAGAACACGATTTAGCAGCCGAGCAAGAAATTATCAAGCTTTTGCGTCAACAAGCATCCCAAGCAGAAAGTTTGGGCGATCGTGCTACACGCTATTTATACGAGCAGATTTTAATTAAAACTGAAGAAAGAGCCTATCATTTACAGCATTTCTTAGTTCACGACAGTTTGACTCTTGCCTTTGTAGGGAATCGTGCTAACGGTAGTTCTCGCTAAACAAAAGAATCAGTAGCAGATGGTAAACAAGATCGATTGTTATTTGCTACTTTTTCTACCTCTAATTTAGTATTGGGCTAGTAAGTGTCTGGGCTGTTCGATCAGCAGTAAGGATGACAGGTTTTGCCCAATATTGTTTTTTCGGAAGAAACTCGCAGCGATCGCGACTCTAAATCTTGCCAGAATTTCATAATTTTTCTGCCTGTGTACTCGGGGAAAAAGTAGTGAAAGAAATGATGCCCTTCAGGACTCGTCCAAAGTATATCGTCGGCTTTAAGATACTTTGACCATTCTTGCAAAGCACCTCTGTCTACTATGCCATCATTGTTGCTACCACAGACCATCATCGGCATCAGTACTCCGCCAGACTCTATCCGATCTAACCTGTACAGAGAGTGATTGGTTGGTGCGGTGCGCAAATCTCGCTTGAGAATTTCGACTAGATCCAATGTTTTGCGAGGGCTTTGACAACCAAACATCATTTGTACCATTCTGCCCAAAACAATGTCTTGAGAGCAAGGCAGTAGTTTGCGCATCTGATAGTATTGTGCCTGCCAATCAATCGATGGAGCATAACCGACTCCTAATAAAGTTAAGGATCTTATGCGATGAGGATATTTGCGAGCATAAAGCAACCCTAACAAGCCTCCCGTACCATGACCGATAATGTCTACAGGTTGAGATCTAGATTTTAAATAATCGTGCAGCAAGGTTAAAGCGACATCTAAGGAACTTGCCTCGTCTAACTCCTGACTATATTCCCAATAGGCTACAGGTATTTGTTGTGAGAAATAGCGAATAATTCGTCCATTAAAATATTTAAAACTGGGACTGGCATCGATCCAAACTGGCGTGGTGTCAAGAAATCTGTTCATTTTGAGTAGGTTAGTTTTCGTTTGAATGTAGAACGCTTTAGTTTCTGCAGAGTATTGGTGTTACTTTTAGTTGGCATGCAACCACTACAAGGACTGAGGATATCCATATCTCGATATAAAAAGTCTCGACAACCAATTGCAGTTTCTGACATGGCAACTGTAGGATTGACGGTACATTTTAGTCGGTAGTCTCCTGTAAAATAGGCACACTTATTGCAAGGTATTTGGTGAAGGCGTTGAAGATGCTCTACAGCTTGCCTTGCGATCGCCACCAATCGCCAAAATAACAGGGCGAAAATTAATGTCCAAACACTAAAACACAAAGCTAGATGCAGCATGAGTAGTCAAAGGAAAGAAGATTTGGTCAAAAATTAAGAAAAGGGAAAAGCTGCTCTGTAATGTTGGCTCATTAATTCAGTTGCTTTTCCCTGACTATTGGAGAGGAGAAACTCCAAACTTGCTATGCTAGTAGCCATACTTTCTAGTCTTTTTCTACGCTCCAAGAGCATAAGTCAGACTAAGGCTAGTAGCTGTGTTACAAAGCAAATTCAGACTTTAATTGTGTAGTCCATGCCTGAATTCGCTCGTCGGTTAATTCTGATTGGTTATCTTCATCTAAAGCGAGCCCTACAAATTTACCGCCCTTGTCAGCTTTTGATGCTTCGTGTTCGTAACCATCTGTGGACCAGTGACCTACTGTTTCGCCGCCTAAACTGGAGATCTTTTCTTCTAAAATACCCATGGCATCTTGGAAGTTGTCTGCATAGCCAACTTGGTCGCCAGTCCCAAAATATGCTACTTTTTTACCGCTAAAGTCAATTTCATCGAGATTATCGTCGTAAAAGCCTTCCCAGTCGGCTTGTAGCCCACCGATGTCCCAAGTAGGACAGGCGATGATAATGTTAGAGTATTCGGCGAAATCACTATCGGTTGCGTCAGCAATTTCGTGAAGTGAAACAACGCTTTCACCACCCAAAGCTTCTTGTATTGCTTCGGCTGCCGCTTCAGTTTTGCCTGTAGTGGAGCCATAAAATAGACCAATTTTAGCCATGATTGTTATTCCTCTTGATTAGTTTTGTGGTTTTGTGTAAGTAATTTGTTGGAAGCAGTATTTCTATGTTTGCCATTGTTGAGAATCTTTGTCGATCTTTCGAAAAAAATTTTGTTTTCTCTAAGCAAGCAAGTAGTTTTAGTTAGTGAAAAGCTTTAATTCTTTCAGATCTAAAAGTCAAGAAAGAATTGGGCATTTATCTCAACCCAATTCCCTGCTTGGCGTGAGAAATATTTCCCAAATACATCATACACTCTACTGCAATATATTCTCGATAAATTTGAAAAATTTTAGATGCTACCGTTGAAAATCGCCTGAAGCACATCTAGATGGTCGTAAACCTGATATGCGAAAAAAGCTCCTCCCAAACCACCAACCAAGAACGCGGTCGCAAATTGATTCCAACCGCCTCTAGTTTTCAGTTCAACAGGCACCTCTGGATTAGCAGTAGAGTAACTCGGAAAATCAGACCGCCACTCTTGATTAAACGATGCTGCACCATAAATCGCCAGACAGATAGTAAGAATCACAATTAATCCGCAAGCACTGAGGACGCCATAGAAATTTGCTTGGTCGGTATTTCGCTGAGGACCTAAAAGCGCGAAGGGACCAAAGAGTAAGTACCCGTGAGCCATACCAATTTCCAAACCCCTAAATAGAGGAGAAACTCCCTGACGATAAAAAGGAATATTGCCCAAGAGCCATCTGCTGAAATCAGAAGAGTTTAGAGGAGTTTTTAGATTGCCAACAAAAGGTTCTTCAGAAACAACTAAAGAAGGATTGGAGGCATTAAAATCGAACCCAGCCTCTTTGTTGCGAGCCCTACTGGCGTGCCAGATGTGACCTAAAAGAAACAACAGTGCAAATACAATGTGAAAAGTAGTCAACCATCCCCTAGTAGTAACTATTCCTGCTTCATTCTGAATTAAACCAACTTGTCCGTAAAAAACTTCAGGATATGCCGTGGCATTGACAGCAGAAAAATAAGCAGCCAAAAATCCCATGTAGGAGATTGCTCCCAAACTATAGGATAAATAGGCCTCTCCTGAATAAACTAGCACTCGACGCGCCCAGCCAAAAGGCTCGGTGGCAATATGCCAAAAACCGCCCAAAATACAGATCGAACCAATCCATAAATGACCGCCAATTAAATCTTCTAAGTTATCGACTGCTGCCATTCCTTGTTTGCCAAAAGCTCCAAACAAGTAGCCAAAAATACGAGTGGGATTGACGGTTGGCTCTGTGATAACTCTTACTTGTCCCAATTCTCCTTGCCAGGGATCGAATACCCCTCCCCAAAACATGGCTTTGAACACCAACAAGAATGCTCCCATGCCAAGCAGGATTAAGTGAATGCCGATGATAGTAGTCATTTTATCGGCATCCTTCCAATCGTAGCCAAAAAAGCCTGTAAAGGTGCTGTCTTGCGCTAACACTTTAGGTCCTATCAGAGAATGATAGATTCCCCCTGCCCCCAGTACTGCTGAAGAGATTAAATGAATGACCCCAATTACAAAATAAGGATACGTGTCGATAACTTGCCCGCCATCACCTACTCCCAATCCTAGAGTAGCTAAATGAGGGAGCAAAATAAGACCCTGTTCGTACATTGGTAGATCGGGATTGTAGTTTGATATCTCAAACAAAGTAAATGCACCTGCCCAAAAGACAATCAGTGCAGCTTGAGCGACATGTGCCCCCAGCAGTTTACCTGATAAATCTTTTAGCCTAGCGTTACCTCTCCACCAAGGAATATCTCTATAGTTGCTGATTCCTGGGGAGCTTTCCATGATGGCGGTCACAATTTAAACCTCCTTGTTTAAATTATTGCTTTTCTTTATCAATAAGTCTCTAAAACACTCTACATGTAAAATGAGATTGTTGACAACTATTATCTGTTAATTTTAAGGTTAATTTTAAGAAATAGCGGTTTTAAAAAATTAGCCTAGTTTCCTTTAAACTCTTTAATAGTATTGTTTAAAATTAATTTTGATCGATGTAATATAGTTCTAAAGAGTGGATTGACATAGTAAGCGGTGCTTTTTAAACACATTGCCCAGATTGTACAATGGCTTTTATTAAGTTTTGTCAGCATGTATTTGCAATACACTATCAGTAATGCAAAATTGAGTTGTTACTAGCTTATTGAGAATAATAATTGGTAACAGAATTTACACAATCAGTTAAGAGGTTTCGTTTTGCAGACATACGATAAACCCAAAGTTAAGTATGATTGGTGGGCGGGAAACGCTCGTTTTGCCAATTTATCTGGTCTATTTATTGCCGCTCATGTGGCTCAAGCTGCCTTAATCGTTTTTTGGGCAGGTGCATTTACTTTTTTTGAATTATCTAAATTCAATCCTACTTTACCCATGGGAGAGCAAGGATTGATACTTATTCCCCATTTAGCCACTTTAGGTTTGGGAGTGGGTGAAGGAGGTGAGATTGTAGATACCTATCCCATATTTGTCGTAGGTGCAGTACACTTAATATCTTCTGCTGTATTAGGTGCGGGGGCATTGTTTCACACTTTCAGAGCACCATCCGATTTAAAGGGTGCTGAAGGCAAAGCTCGTAATTTTCATTTTGAGTGGAACGACACCAAACAGTTAGGAATTATACTGGGTCATCATCTCTTATTTTTAGGCATCGGTGCATTGGCTTTAGTGGCTAAGGCAATGTTTTTTGGCGGATTGTATGACGTCAACATTCAAGATGTCCGAGTAGTTACCGATCCGACTTTAAATCCTGTAACTATTTTTGGCTATCAAACTCACTTTGCAAGTGTAGATAATCTAGAAGATTTGGTCGGTGGTCATGTTTTTGTGGGCTTTTTGCTTGTTGGTGGAGGAATTTGGCATATCATTACTCCTCCCTTGGATTGGGCAAAGAAACAGCTGATTTTCTCGGGAGAAGCGATTTTGTCCTATTCTCTCGGTGGTATTGCTTTGGCTGGCTTTGTGGCAGCATATTACTGTGCGGTAAATACTTTAGCCTATCCCCCCGAATTTTATGGCGCACCTTTGGAAGTGAAGCTAGGAGTTGTTCCTTATTTTACAGACACCGTAGCACTACCTCCTGGTACTCATACAGCTCGCTGCTGGCTAGCTAATGCTCATTTCTTCCTAGCGTTTTTCTTTTTACAAGGACATCTTTGGCATGCCCTCAGAGCGATCGGCTTTGATTTTAAACGAGTAACTACAGCTTTGGACAATGCTGGTACTCCCCAATCAGGCGAAGCTTAAGTCAGCAAAACATAGACATTGCGAAAACCAGCTACAGAAGTGCTGTGGCTGCATCTATGGGCTGGAGATTAGGTATATACCTAAACTACATTGTTCTTTTTTTTCGTGTTCTCATTTATGGCTTGGTGCAAATTTTACTTTGCATTGAGCTTTTCTTGTCGATCGCATCTAAAAATTAAAAAATTTATGACAACAACAACAGACATTTCTAGAAAAGACTATAGCTGGCTATCGGGTAATGCGCGTTTAATTGATTTATCAGGTCAATTATTAGGAGCGCATATTGCCCATGCAGGATTGATTATGTTTTGGGCAGGTTCAATCGCCTTACTAGAAGTCGATCGCTTTACCTATAGTATTCCATTAAACGAACAGGGACTATTACTACTACCAAATCTCGCTCGTCTGGGTTGGGGGGTAGATGCTGGGGGCGAGGTCATCAGCCTGTATCCCTATTTTGTGATTGGGATGCTACACTTGGTTGCTTCTGCCGTATTGGGTGCGGGAGGATTATTTCACGTGTTTCGGGGTGCAGCCAATCTAAAAGACGCTTCGGGACGAGCTGCTAAGTTTCATTATGAGTGGGATGACCCCAAAAAATTAGGATTTATCTTAGGTCATCACCTAATTTTTTTGGGAGTGGCAGCATTGCTGTTTGTCGGTAAAGCAATGGTTTGGGGCGGAATATACGATGCTGTAGCTGGTAATGTGCGGCTAGTTACCGAACCAAATATCAATCCCGTCACTATCTTTGGCTATCTCTTTGGCTTGAGTGATGGAGTTTGGAATCCTCTAGGTATAGCTGCGGTAGACAACCTAGAAGATTTAATCGGCGGTCATATTTGGGTAGGAGTAGCATGTATCCTGGGCGGTATCTGGCACATTGTCAAAGAGCCTTTTGGCTGGGCAAAAAATAGTTTGACCTATAACGGACATGCAATTCTTTCTTATAGTTTGGCAGGAGTAGCGTTAATGGCTTTTACCTCTGGCTATTTCGTAGCCTTTAACGATTTGGCTTTCCCCCCCGAACTTTACGGTGCTGGTCTGGGTCAATTTGCGGGAGTACAGTTTACTCTTTGCGCGACTTTTTTGGGCGGTCATGTCTGGCACGCTCTCAAGTCCAAATCTGAGGCTGGAGCGATCAAGGAAAAAGACAAATTGCAGGCTGCTACAGCTGGATTTATCGTACTAGCGATCGCGGTTACCAGTCTGGTTTTGCTTTCAATGAAATCGTAGAGAAGTATCTAAAAACACAAAGCCTTTTCTGGAGAAAAGGCTTTTTCAGTAAAAAATTATGATTGATTTCAGAAAATTCCTGAAATTAGTCTAGAAATCTTATGTTATGTACAAAAATAATCAACAATATAAAAGGCTATTTGCTTAAGGAATAGCAGATCATTCAGCAGAAAAGCTACGCATAGATTCAATCAGGCGATCGAAATAAGGTTCTAGGTTCTCTCTTTCTTCTAATTCAAATTCTCTAAGACTAAAAACTTTAAGCTGCTCTAAACCCAAAACCATGGCATCCAAAGGAACTTCTAACTCTCTATATAGTTGTTCCATAAAACTCATGCCGCGATCGCTCGTGTAGTTCGTCGATTGTCCGCTGATGCCGTAACTAATACAACGCAAAAAATGCCAAAAATCTCGCCAGCAAGCCTCAGCACGCATTGGCGGATACAAACCACCTCCAGGTTCGAGAATTCCTGGATTGGCATCCAAAACCACGCTTCGTGCATTAGAGACTATGCTTTTTACCTTGTCTCTTAGCACTTTTCCTTGTTGCAAACCAGCTGCCAAACTTGGCATCGCAGTCCTTATTTTTTCGATCTCCTGATCTGTTAAATATTTTCCTTCCCGATCTGCTTGCCGAAAAATTGCTACTACTTCTGCAGGATATTGCCAATCTTCAAAACTGACTATACGAGACTTATTAATTAGTTCCTTGACCTTATCGCTGAGCATTTTAATTTGCGAGATATTAGTTTTGTTTTAATGACCTATTGAATATCATAAGCCTGCCACCGCTATCAATAATCTTTAGAGTTATCAATTGCCATTCCTTACTTCCTACTTCCTACTCCCTACTCCGAAAGAGTTAGTAAATCTCTCCTAAGACAGCTAATTATTAAAACAATGTAAAGTAAATTAAAGATGTACTTACAATTGTTTCCTATGGATATCCAAGATATAAGAGATGCATTGAGTGATTCCAATCCTCAAATAAGAATGAAAGGAGTGAGAGAGCTACGTAACTATGAAACAGAGGTAGCCGCACCTTTACTATTAGACCATACAAAAGATGAAGAATTTTTGGTACGTTCTTTTGTTGCTATGGGCTTGGGAAGGAAAAGAAGTCTCGAAGCTTTTAGCGCACTGTTAGAAATGATTGACTCTGACGGCGATCCCAACGTGCGCTCGGAAGCTGCCAATTCCCTATCTTATTATGGTGATTCCGCTATTCCTCATCTGAGAAAAATGTTCGAACGAGATAGCCATTGGCTAATACGTCGCAGTATCATCGCAGCGATCGCTGATTTAAAAGCACCTCAAGAATTGTTGGAAATTTGCAGTATTGGTCTGTCAGGAGATGATGAACCCGTAATGGAATCTTGCGTCAGCTGTTTGGGTATGTTTCCCAACACAGAGCAACAGGAAACTGCTTTAAATTTGCTGTTGCCTCTAATAGACGATGAATCTTGGCGAATTAGGGTGCAGGTTGCCAGAGCATTGGGTAAATATGACGAGCAAAAAGCTACTGATGCCTTAAACAAGTTAAAAACAGATGAAAACCATCATGTGGTGGCTGCCGTACTCGAAAGTCTTTTATAAGTCGACCTTTGCCAGCATTTCACATAACAAAATAAACAAATATAGGACTCTTTGATAAAATAATTAGAGAAAAGTTAAAAAATATTACAAAAAACCTTAAATGAAATTATTGGTAGTTGGCGCAACTGGCACTTTGGGCAGACAAGTTGCTCGTCAGGCTTTGGATGAAGACCACGAAGTAAGATGTTTGGTACGCAACCCCAACAAGGCGATTTTCCTGAAAGAATGGGGAGCAGAACTGATCAAAGGTGATTTGTGTGACAAATCAACTCTTCCCGCTGCGTTGGAAGGAGTTGATGCTGTGATTGATGCTGCTACCGCCAGAGTTACCGATAATCTCAGTGCGAAGGAAGTAGACTGGCAAGGAAAAGTAAACTTAATTCAAGCAACTAAGGCTTCGGGGGTTGACAGATACATATTTTTCTCTATCCTCAACTGCGAAAAATATCCAGAAGTTCCGTTAATGAATATCAAACGTTGTACGGAGCTATTTTTAGCAGAATCTGGCTTAAATTACACCGTTCTGCAGTTAGCAGGCTTCATGCAAGGTTTGATTGGTCAATTTGCCATACCTATCCTAGAGGATCAAATCGTATGGGTATCGGGAGAAAGTACTCCTATTGCTTATATGAACACCCAAGATATTGCTAAATTTGCCGTTCGTGCATTGAGCGTATCCGAAACCGAACAGAAAACGTTCCCCGTAGTGGGAACTAAAGCTTGGGGTGCTTACGAACTAGTCAATCTCTGCGAAAACCTAGCAGACAAAAGAGCCAGAATTTCTCGTATCTCTCTAGCTGTATTGGGATTGATACGTCGCATAACTCGTTTTTGCGAGTGGGGGCAAAACACCGCCGATCGCTTGACCTTTGCCGAGGTATTAGCAAGTGGTAAACCTCTCGATGCTTCTATGGATAGCGTTTACGAGACATTTGGCTTAGACGTTAGAGAAACCACTACTCTTGAAGAATACATGCAAGAGTACTTTACTCGCATCATGAAGAAACTAAAAGAGATTGACTACGAAAAAAACAAAGGCAAGAAGAAAAAAGGTACTATTCCTTACCGCAACCAATTTTAAATTAGCGACTGCAAATTGCACCAGCTCCTTGAAATTAATGATTTGAGGAGCTTTTTTAATGCCAGTATAATGCCAATATAGCGATCGCCTATCAAACAAAATCTCGCTAGCGCACAATACTCATTACTTATGCGAAGCGGTATCCTTTCGGACATTACTTACTACTCCTTTACCTCTTTGCCTTTTACTCCGCCAGGTAGAAATTAACTTGGGCAACTTGGAAAACGCCAAAATCAGCAACCCAATTACCAGTGCAGCCGCTAAAAAAGGGACGGTAAAAGCCAAGATGGTCAATACGCCAGAACTCAATGCTTCGGCAGTGGCAACCAAGAAATTACCCGTTCCTCCTGTAATTCCCGTAGAAGAAACTCTGGTCATAGCGGTAAAAGTTTCAATGATACCTGCTGTTCCTCCACCTGCGATCGCAGCAATACTCCATTGCAGTAGAGGGTCCATATCCCCTAAATTGGCGGCAGTTAGTAAAGTGCCGATCGCTATGGCGGTAGGTATTTCGATAGTGTCGAGAAAATTATCGACTACGGGGATGTAGTAAGCCAAAATTTCTACTACCGTGGCGATCCCCAGAGCGATCGCTGTCGGATATGTCCCTACCCATTCAAATCCCGATGACAGTTGGAGATTGCCAGAAATAGCAGCCAGGCTCATAACCAAAGGAGGCAAGAAAATTCTAAATCCTGAGGCTGCGCTTAGGGTAACGCCCAAAGCAAGAGCAAGTATAATTTCCATAAAATGACTAGAGACCGAATTAATTTTTGGCAACTATAAAAAATGCTGCTTAATGCTACTTATTTAGAATGAATAGCATCAGCCTAATTATACAAATTACAATCTCAGTCTATTTAATATCGCAGCCAAATAAATTAGCGTCCACCGATTGGAAATCTCGGCGATCGCTAGATTGAGGTAATTAACTATTAGTAGCCGATCAGAACTAAGAACTAAAAACTAAAGACCAGAATCCTTGTTGTTTAGAACGAGAAGGATGTCAGTCTATAAAAACGAGGCGCAGTAGTTCACTTTTGTCCCACATAGCGACGCAGAAAACTTTCTAATGATTCCATCTTTAGTCCGAAGGTCGATTCTAAACGGGCAATCTCATCCTGAGTGCAGAAAAACTCGTGGGCGAGAAGAGTTCTTAATGTTCCCAAAGCTCGATTCAAATCGGGATTAATCAAGCCAATACCCGCTCTTAAACCATCAAACAGTTGTAGAGGCGGATTGATGACGATCGGTTCGCGACCGAACAGGCGAGAGAAAATACGGGGAATATCTTCGCGTTTAAGAACGTCGGGACCTCCAACCGCAAATATTTGATTTTTTGCTTCTTCCGTATGACAAGCAGCGATCGCAATCTTGGCTAAGTCATCTGTGCTGACTATGGAGGAGCGGTTAGCCTGCTCGCCAATAGAGAAATATATTCCCGTATCGCGAAATCTTTCTGCCAGAGGAATTAAATTATTGGCAAAGCCTGAAGGACGTAAAATCGTGTAGTTTAAACCACTGGCAATTAAGTATTTTTCTACTTCGCGCTTGGCTTTAAAGGTAGCAGAATCGCCATAGCCGCGATCGACTCCCAAAACAGAAACAAAGACAAAATGTTCGACATTATTTTCGATCGCGCAATCGATTAACTCAATATTAGCTCGATAGTCCAAAGCTTGTGCATCTCTACCAGATCCATGAGAGCTAATAATATATTTGACATCCCGACAAGCTTTTATAATGTCTCTTTCTTGCTTTAAGTCTCCAATAAAGATACTCGCGCCTCGATCTTCCAATTCATCAAAGCGAGAAGATAAACGAACAAAAGCCCTAACGGACTGTTCGTTGTCGGTTAGTTGTCTGACAATTCTGCGACCTAAAGATCCTGTAGCACCAGTTACTAAATACATTGCAATACCTGCTTGACTACTAGTTATGATAAGTATTTATCTTGATTCGTAGCGACTATATATTTTGGAATTGTTTACCCACTACATCGACCAACACATTTCTCGGAACTATTCGGGGTAAATTAGCAATAATTTGATTAGCAAAGCCGCCCGCAACTACGGTAGACTGTTTCTTTTCTAGAGCTTTGAGGGTTTCCTCAACTACTTTTTCTGCCGAAGCTACGGTTGCTCCGTTTAAGCCCGTGGCATCTTGAGGAAAGTCTGCGCGAGCGTAGAATTGAGATTTGGTAGGACCAGGGCAAGACACTAAGACATTTACCCCGAGATTTTTATTTTCTGCCCAGAGTGCTTCGCTAAAGTTCAAGATAAAGGCTTTACTGGCAGCATATACAGACATGTAGGGAATAGGCTGAAAACCAGCAATCGAAGAAATATTGACGATCGCGCCACTGCGTCTTTGCTGCATTAGCGGCAAAAACAACCCCGTCAATTCAACCACCGCTGTAATGTTAAGCTGAACCATTGACAGCTGCTTGTCTAAAGGGCGATCGCTAAAAGTACCATAGTCGCCAAAACCCGCGTTATTGATTAGAATATCGATAGTTATGTCCTTTGCTTGAACTGCGTCAAACACCTTTTGTCCCGCAGCATTTTCGGTCAAGTCGCGAACGATTACTTCCGCCCCTATCTCGTGGCAATTAGTTAGTTCGCCAGCTAGTTGCTCTAGCTTATCTTGCGATCGCGCCACCAAGACCAAATTGTAATTTTTTCGAGCCAACTCTCGCGCAAAAGCCTCGCCAATTCCTGAAGATGCTCCAGTAACCAAAGCCGTTTTCATATTTCAAATCAATCTGCTAATTTACTAAAAATTTTATCGCAGCTAAAATTAGCAGTCGGCTATCAATAGTTATACTTTTGCGCTTTTCAAAGCCTTTATAGCAATTCTCGAACTCGTAAAGTACACCCTACCAATATGCGTAGCGGTATCCCTTTAGGGACAACTAACAACCAACAACTAACAAAAACCATTTAGTCTGGATACCAAAACATGCCCTTAATTCCTTCAGGATCGAGAATAAAGCCCAGCCTTTGATAAAAGTTGACTACTTGGGGATCGGCAAACAAAGTAATATTGCTAATATCTTCGCTGCGTAACTGAGCGATCGTATATTTCATCATCGCTTTACCCAAACCCCTTCCTTGAAAAGTAGGGTCTACCACAACGTCCCAAATAGTTGCATTAAAAGCATGGTCTGAAGTGGCACGAGCAAAACCAATTAGACGGCGTTTTTTATTTTTAACTTCCCACATCGAAACAACCAGGAAACTATGCTCGATCGCTTTTTTTACTTTACGTAGAGGACGACGAGCCCAGCCAACGCGATCGCAAAGCTCCTCAAGCTCGTATAAATCTACATCTCGATCCGTGCTAAACGATATCTGTGTAGAATCTTGACTGTTATCTGAGTTGTTTGACTCACCGTTATTAGCTCGATCGGTCTCTGATGTCGTTAAAGAATCTGAATTGCTGAATAGTTTTTTCCAAAAGACCATGTGGTTATGGCTTTATTAAATGGTAGTTTAAATGCGATATTTTTATATATCTTAGTTATATTAATCTATTTTCAGACCTAAAACTGTCTCGGCTCTGATTCTATTGGAATCTGCAAATAACATATTCTTCAAAAAACGAGATTTTGAACCTGCAAGTCACAAACAAACAACGATTGTAAATTATGGTTCACAATTAACACAGCGATCGAAGTTATAAAACCTCGCATAAGATAATGATACGATAAGAAAATGCCCTCGATCAATGTATTGGAAACCCCTCATTTTTATGAGCTAACCCCTCCTGTCGCCAACCCCGAATTTCCCGTGTTGGTATTCGTCCATGGTTGGCTTCTCAGCCGTCGCTACTGGCAGCCAATAATACAAATCTTACAGTCTCAATACCAGTGTCTGGTCTACGATGCCAGAGGCTTTGGTGACTCTGCCAGTACCGCAAACAGTAAAAATTCGAGTATGACAAGGGGCTATAGTCTCAATGACTATGCAGAAGATTTGATTGGCTTATTACGAAATCTAGAAATTGAAAATGCCTGGATTGTAGGTCATTCTCTCGGTGGTAGCACGGCATTGTGGGCGGCAGATCTTTGTCCAGAAATCGTTCGGGGGGTCATTTGCCTCAATGCTGGAGGAGGGATTTATCTAAAAGAGGAATTCGAGCGTTTCCGCAATGCAGGAAAACAGCTGGTCAAGCTAAGACCCGATTGGCTGCGTTATATTCCTTTTATGAGTTTGCTATTCTCTCGTATGATGGTAGCACGTCCTTTAGAGCTAAAATGGGGGCGTCAACGAGTTATCGATTTCATTCAAGCTGATGAGGAAGCCGCACTAGGAGCTTTGTTAGAGTCGACTACAGAGTCAGAAGTTCACCTGCTACCCCAATTAGTTTCTAGATTAGAGCAACCAGTATATTTTATTGCTGGGGAAAAAGACAAAGTGATGGAACTGAAATATGTTAACCATTTAGCTAGTTTTCACCATCTTTTTTCTTCTCAGGAAAGCAATGTCTTGAAAATTTCTAACTGCGGACATTTAGCTATGATTGAGGCTTATGAAGAGGTAAGCTCCATTATTACCCAAGTCCTGAGCAAGCATATTTAAGGACTTGCGGTTTAATAATGTACCAATTATTTGGCTGCTGCTTCAATACATAAATTGTATGACTGATATTTTATTTCTTTGCAAGTCCCTAATCTGTAGCTGTAAACTTTATCGTCTCTATTTTCAGAATCGCCTATAAGTTTATCGCGAACAATTACAGGGACTTAAATGCAGAAAAGATAAGCTTCTGTCCTATCTTTTTTATTTTGATTGCCAGTTCTGGTTGCCAAAAGATTCGGTAAAGGGCGCAGCCTCAATATTGGTCGTGACGTTTTTATCGGTGTGATTGGGTATGGTTTCGAGATCGCCAGTTACAGCTTTATCATCGCTAATTGGTACTGGTTCAAATGATACTTTGCCTTCTAACCAAGCGGTAAGTAAATCGGGAAGATTCTTTTTTAACCAACCCAGAGCAATAACCCTGGCAATGGGTTTGATATAACCAACTAAAACTTTCATCATTTTGTTGAGAGGAGGATTAGAAAGCTTGGCGTTGGCGTAGTTGATCGAACCCACATCGATCAAACAATCAATAATTAGCTTTAAAGACGTTTCCTCCCTTTCGACTATTTGCTGTAGCAGCAAGGTGACATCACGCATTCTTGTTTCTTTTTTTAGCTCTTCAGCAGAAACCTTTCTAGCTTCAAGAGATTCTTCTTTATAAGTAAGCATTAAAATTTAAATATTAAGTTATTACTCCTCATTATCTTATTGCTCTTTCTCTTTAAAGACTATAAGTAATAAGAGATAATCGCTCAATTCACAATCAATTAATTGAATTTGCCAAAAGATTTAAAGGTATTTTGATATATCTTGTTTGTCTCGTTGATAAAGCCAGCTAGATCTTGTTGCACCTTAGATAAGATTCTGCCATCTACATAAACTTCTTTAGTGGGATAATTTTCAATTAGCTCAACCAAAGAAATCAAATTATCATCGCTAGCAGAAGTAACCAAAGCTCCTCTCAATGCCTTTACATTTGCTCGTTCCGATTTAGAACCCAAAATAGTTCCCGTTTGACTTAGAGCATATTCTCCAGGGGCTGTGTTGAGCAAATCGTAGATCAGTTTGGTATTGGCAGGAAACTGCTGGGTGATAATCCAACGGATAATGAAAGGATTTTGCTTGCCAAATTGGAATAAAAAATCGAGAGAAGGGGAAGATTCTCCAGTATTGGCAAAGGTTTGTAGCTCTTCTAAAGAAACAGTCTGGCTAGCACCGCCGTATTTAAAAATGATTTTTTCAGATGCGATCGCCTTTTGTCCCCAAAAACACCATGCAATGCTAGCTGCAAAGACAACTGTTTTAGTTTTTTGAAACCATTTTGAGATCTTTGCTATTTGCATCATGTTATCTCCTTCAGATTGAAGTCTTGTCCTTAAATTTTAAGATACGACTGGTTAACTTCAATTATGCGTTTGGCAATTATTTACACAAGCTCAAACACCTGTAATTCACAACATTAATTCTTAAAATTATTTGAAAATATTGTCAACAAGCTGGATTCGCGCTATATGTATATAGTGACCCTATAAATAATAATTAGTGTCAATAATTTTTTATTACTTATGAATTACCCGATAAGTTTCTCTCCTCCTCAGATAAAAGCCAAACGGCAGTTTGAAGAATTTGTATTCATCGGTGACTGCACCAATGAATCTATAGCTGATTTGACAAAGCAGTTGAATTTATCACCCAACAACAGACTAGTCAGTCAGGCAGAAGTAGAAGACTGTTTAACCATTCAACAGATACAGACTAATAAAAATATAGCTCATCAATTAGAAGGCTTAAGTATCAAACCAGGAACGAGGGTGGAGCTAGGAAGCAAAAGTCGCAACGGCTCGGTTATTGTGAGTTTGGGTAATAAATTGATCGGTATTGGCGCAGAAATTGCCAGCCAAATTGTAGCAACTTCCGCTGTTTAAATAATGAGAATTACAATAAGTATTGCCCAGCTATCTTTGGGTTCGGTAGGGATTGTAGCAGGCTATAGCTTGATCTATGGGGGCTATGCAGGCAAGTTAATTTCAAAAGGACTAGTTCCAGGGACTTCTTTTGTGGTGTTAAATCCTGATTTGCCCCAGGGCGCGGTTCAGCTGATGCTAGAAGAAAAGATAATTACTCTTTCGAAACCAGAAGTAAGCGCCTTGTGTATTGATGTTTGTACGGAAGAAACTTGATAAGCGGGAGTTCGGAATTCGGAGTTATGTTATTCATAGCGATGGATTGACATCGGAAATTCATTTGTTTACTAGAATAACCATATTTCATATCTTTATTAATCGCCTTATTGTTTAGGTTCGCATGGCAAATCGAAGTTTTGCTGATCGCGATCGCGGGTTGGCTCTTTGTTCATCTTGCTGAGCAGTGATTGGTTTTTTAGTGATTACTTTTAATAGATCGTGTTTGCGAAAGCGATGTTTGACAATTCGATCTTCTAAGCTGTGGAAGCTGATAATGCTAATAATCCCCTCTGGTTTAAGCCACGTGGGAGCGACTTCAATAAACTTTTCCAAGGACTTTAATTCTTGATTGACTTCGATTCTCAACGCCTGAAAAGTACGAGTTGCGGGATGGATTCTTCCGTGGCGATATTTTCCTGGTACGGTTGAAGCGATCGCCTGAGCTAAAGCTGTGGTGGTTCTAAAAGGACGCTTTTGCACGATCGCCTTGGCAATCCTGCGAGAAAATCGTTCCTCGCCGTAGGTGTAGATCAAATCTGCCAGAGACACCTCCTTCCAATGATTGACGATTTCTGCTGCAGTAATTCCTTTGGATCGATCCATTCGCATATCTAAGGGAGCTTCTGCACGGAAACTAAAACCTCGTTC
>JBCDCO010000057.1:0-23035 GCA_039181635.1 Cyanobacteria bacterium P01_G01_bin.19
GTATTTTGCTATGCCAACAATCGTCAAGCGGATGGCGTGACTCGGCGATTGCAACAATTAGCCGATGGTTGGCGCGAGATCCATCATCTCAGCGATCGCTCGGTGGCAGAATTAATCGTGCAAGATGAAATAGACATCCTAGTCGATTTATCGGGACATACCTTTGGCAATCGTTTGGGAATTTTTGCTTATAAGCCAGCACCAATCCAGATTAGTTATTTGGGCTATCCCAATACTACTGGTTTAACTACTATCGATTATCGCTTGACCGATGCCTATGCGGATCCTCCAGGAATTACCGAACATCTTTACAGCGAAAAGTTGGTTCGTATGCCACATTTTATGTGCTATCAGCCACCGTCAAATACTCCAGAAATAAAGGCTTTACCTGCGATCGCCAATGGCTATATTACCTTTGGTAGCTTCAATAATCTGGCTAAAATTACTCCCCAAACCCTCGACTGTTGGATCGAAATTCTGCAACAAGTACCCAATAGTCGTCTTTTCTTAAAAGCAAGATCTCTACAAGATAGTGCCACCTGCGATCGCCTTTATCAAACATTTCAAGATGCAGGAATCAGCCGCGATCGCCTGCAACTACTGAGTTGGACGGCTAGTTCTCAAGAGCATCTAAATTCATACAATCGGGTCGATATTGCTTTAGATACCTTTCCCTATCACGGTACGACTACTACCTGCGAAGCGATGTGGATGGGGGTACCTGTAGTTTCTCTCGCAGGGAATACTCATGTTTCTAGGGTGGGAGTTAGCTTATTATCTTCGGTAGGCTTAACTGAATTTATTGCCACATCAACTGAAGACTATTGCCACAAAGCAGTCGCCTTAGCTAAAGATATACCGAAATTAGCTCAAATCAGGCAAAATCTTCGCTCCCAGATCGAATCTTCTCCTTTGACTGGCGGTAAAGCCTTCGTTCGCTTTTTAGAATCGATTTATCGTCAGATGTGGCAACAATGGTGCGATCGGCAAACCCCTACACCAGCTAAGATTTTACGGCGAGTCACTATTCCTGCCAAACCAACCTCAGATCGAAAGCGAGCTATTAGCCAGTCTTGCCCATCTAAATCTGACAAGCAGAATACAAATGAAGTCATTTGCACCATACATCACCTTTCTGCCACGGGAGGCACTTTAATCTCAAAATGCTTGGCAGCAATGCCCAATACAATCTTACTCAGTGAAATTAATCCTGGGGTGACTCTCAAAGGCTTTAATCCTTTCGATCCGATCCAACAACTAGCTCAACATGGTCTATTAGATACCGCCGAACTAGAAGATATATTTCTAGAACGCATTGCCTTAATCTTGCGAAAATGCCAACAACAGCAATTGATTATTCGCGATCACGCCCATTCAGATTTCCTCTTAGCCAATTCAATTGGTAAAGCTAGGTTGAGAAAGACTCTGCAAAAACAATATACCCTCAAATCCATTTTGACCGTACGCAACCCTATAGACTCTTGGCTAGCCATGATTCCTCAAGGTTGGCATCGACAGGTCAAAACTTTTGATCGCTATTGCGATCGCTATCTGCAACTATTAGACACCTATCAAGATGCTTCTATCTATTTATACGAAGATTTTGTCCAGCAGCCAGATGTCATTCTACAAAAAATGTGTCGAGATTACGGCATCAAATTCGATCGCAACTATCAACAAAAACTAGCCGATCTAAAACTTTCTGGAGATAGCGGTCGTACTTCTACTACTATCGCCCCTCGTCCCAGAAGAAAATATCCACCCAAGTTTGTTAACGAAGTCAAAAAATCTTCTAACTTTAAGAAAATTTGCCAGCGATTAGGTTATTCGGGAATTAGTTGAATTACTATCTGACATTATGCAATACAACGGATTGTTAGTCGTTAGTCGTTAGTCGTTAGTCGTTAGTTGTTTCGTTTATCTACTACCTACTACCTACTACCTCGTCTCCACAGACTAATTTACTTCTTAAAGTTACTATCGTTTATTCCCTAAAACTATGCAGCATATAGATACAAAATCGGACTTTGGCATTCTTTACATAGCGACAGGTAAAAAATATATTGGCGAAGCAATTGCCTCAGCCACATCCGTACGCCAGATAATGCCCCAACTGCCTATAGCTATTTTTGCAGACGAGATCGGTCAAGCTCCTGTAGATCTTTTCGATTATATATTCCCCATTGAAAATCCTCATTTTTCCGTATTAGATAAAGTAAAATTTTTACCTCACACCCCATTCAAACAAACCCTATTTCTCGATACGGATACTATGGTTATTGGTTCGATCTACGAACTACAGGGGATCTGTCAAAAGTTCGATCTAGCTTGCGCTCACGCACCAGTGAGAATTACCTATGACATTCCTGATTGTCCTTTGGCATTTCCCGAACTAAATACAGGAGTCATTCTCTATCAAAAATCAGAGCGAGTTATCAGCTTCTTTCAATCTTGGTCTCAATTATTTCAAGCACAAGTTAACAGCAAAAATCCACCACTACACGACCAACCCGCCTTTAGAAAATCACTATACGATTCTCAGTTGAGTTATTATATTTTGCCCCCTGAATATAATTTGAGAACGGTAATGCCTATGTTTATCGGCGGTAATGCTCGTGCAAAGATTCTGCATGGAAGAGAGCCAGGATTGAGCAGATTAAGCTCTCAGTTAAAGCAACTTCCTGTAAGACAAAATCCTCGTGTTTCTCTTTTGCAAACAGATGTATAGGAATAGCTAAAAAACTTGGATTTGAGAGGATATCTATAATTTAAAATAAGTTGTCTCGGCTATAATCTAAGTCCTGGATTTAAATAAGGCTAATGGGTAGAAATCCCTAAACACCTTATAAGTATGGCAATGGTAGAATTATTACAACATGTTAAAAATAGCTGCCGAACTGAGCGATCTAGACTTAGAAAGCAAATATTAGAAGAAAAATAAAGATACGGGTTATTGATAAATAAATACTATGCTGAAAAGACTACTGGGCGACCCCAACGCGCGGAAACTAAAGAAATTTCAACCCCTGGTGGCGGAAATTAATCTAATCGAAGAAGACATCAAAGATATGTCTGATGAAGAGTTAAAAGCCAAAACTGCAGAATTTCGCCAGCAATTGGCTGAGGGTAAAAACGATGAAGAAATTAAAGAAATTCTCGATGATATTTTGCCTGAAGCTTTTGCAGTAGTTCGCGAAGCCGCAGTCCGTGTTTTGGGGATGCGTCACTATGACGTACAGTTGCTTGGAGGCATAGTCTTACACAAGGGGCAAATTGCGGAAATGAAAACTGGGGAAGGTAAAACCCTGGTATGTACTTTGCCTGCATATCTTAATGGTTTAACTGGCAAAGGCGTTCATGTAGTCACGGTGAACGATTATCTGGCTCGTAGAGACGCGGAATGGATGGGACAAGTCCATCGTTTCTTGGGTTTAACAGTGGGACTAATCCAGGCAGGAATGAGCCCTACAGAAAGAAGAAAAAATTATGCCTGCGATATTACCTACACCACTAACAGCGAGTTGGGATTCGATTTCTTGCGGGACAACATGGCTGTCTCAATGGAAGAAGTGGTACAGCGTCCCTTCAACTACTGCGTGATTGACGAAGTTGATTCGGTACTGATTGATGAAGCTAGAACTCCCCTAATCATTTCTGGACAGGTAGAGCGTCCGACAGAAAAGTATCTCTATGCAGCTAAAGTAGCCGAACAGCTTGTCAGACAGGATGAAGATTATGACGAGGAAGTAAATGGCGAAGAGGGCGTTGGCGACTACGAAGTAGATGAAAAGGCGCGTAACGTCTTGATGACTGATGAAGGTTATGCCCATGCAGAAGAAATTTTGGGTGTAACGGACTTATTCGATTCGGAAAATCCTTGGGCGCACTATATCTCCAATGCCATTAAAGCTAAAGAGCTTTTCACCAAAGACGTTAACTATATGGTGCGTAACGACGAGATTGTGATCGTCGATGAATTTACAGGTAGGGTATTGGCAGGAAGACGCTGGAGTGATGGTTTGCACCAGGCGATCGAAGCTAAAGAAGGCGTACCCATTCAGAAAGAGACTCAAACTTTAGCGAGCATTACCTATCAAAATTTCTTCTTGCTCTATCCCACTCTAGCAGGGATGACTGGTACGGCGAAAACCGAAGAAACAGAATTTGAAAAAGTTTACAATCTTCAGGTAACTATTATTCCTACCAATAAGCCCGCCAAACGGGCAGATTTGGCAGACGTAGTTTATAAAAAAGAGATCGGTAAATGGCAAGCCGTAGCTGAAGACACGGCTAATATGCATGAAAAAGGTCGTCCCGTATTGGTAGGTACGACTAGCGTAGAAAAATCTGAGTTGATTTCTCAACTCCTTCAAGAAAAAGGTATCGAACATCAGTTGCTCAACGCCAAGCCAGAAAACGTCGAGCGAGAATCAGAAATTGTGGCACAAGCTGGTCGCAAAACAGCCGTAACGATCGCTACTAACATGGCTGGTCGTGGTACGGATATTATTCTAGGCGGTAATGCCGACTATATGGCAAGGCTAAAAGTTAGGGAATATTTTATGCCTAAGATAGTCATGCCCGAAGACGATAATCTGATGGCAAATGTCCCTGGTATCGATACGGCAAAAGACGCACCTAAAGGCTTTGCGGTCGCTAGCAATGGCAAGAAGGTGAAAACTTGGAAAGCCTCCCCTCAGATCTTCCCTACCGAGCTATCGGCTGAAACCGAAAATCTGCTTAAGGAAACGGTTAAGTTTGCCGTACAAACCTATGGCGAACAGAGTTTACCCGAACTAGAAGCGGAAGAAAAAATCGCTGTGGCAGCCGAAAACGCTCCCGTTGAAGACCCAGTATTAGTTAAACTGCGGGAAGCTTACCAAGCTATCCGCCAAGAATATGACAAATTTACCGATGCCGAACACGATGAGGTGATTGCCAACGGCGGTTTACACGTAATTGGGACAGAGCGTCACGAGTCTCGCCGCGTAGATAATCAGCTACGAGGAAGAGCGGGAAGACAGGGCGACCCTGGTTCGACTAGATTTTTCCTCAGCCTACAGGATAACTTGCTCAGAATCTTTGGTGGCGATCGCGTTGAAAAGCTGATGAATATGATGCGGGTAGAGGACGACATGCCCATTGAGTCCAAAATGCTGACTAATTCCCTCGAAGGGGCGCAAAAGAAAGTCGAAACTTTCTACTACGACACGCGCAAACAGGTATTTGAATATGACGAGGTAATGAATAACCAGCGTCGGGCGATTTATGCCGAGCGTCGTCGGGTATTAGAAGGACTCGATCTCAAAGAGCAGGTAATTCAATACGCTGAAAAAACCATGGGCGAAATTGTCGATGCTTACGTCAATCCAGAGTTACCCCCTGAAGAGTGGAAGCTGGATAAGATGGTCGATAAGGCTAAAGAGTTTATCTATCTGTTAGAAGATGTCGAGCCTGTTCATCTTGAGGACATGACCGTTAATGAGATGAAAAACTTTCTCTGTGAAGAAGTGCGTAAGGCTTATGACATTAAAGAGCATCAAATCGATAGCAATCAACCTGGCTTGATGCGTCAAGCAGAAAGATTCTTTATTCTGCAACAGATCGATACTCTCTGGCGCGAACACCTACAGGCGATGGATGCTTTGAGGGAATCAATTGGTTTGCGCGGTTACGGACAAAAGGATCCGCTAATTGAATACAAACAAGAGGGTTATGAAATGTTCTTGGAAATGATGATCGATATTCGTCGTAATGTTGTCTATTCTCTCTTCCAATTTCAGCCTCAACCTCAACCCCAACCTCAAGCTGTCTAATTCATAAATCCAAATTAGCAAACCTCATGTCTTCAAACAACATGAGGTTTTCTATTAGCCGAAGCGACGCAAGTTCGATCTAAAAGAAGATTTCTAGGCGTTGCAGAATCAAGATATGATTTTATAAATTCCAAGATTCAGCAGACAAACCAAAAAGCTAAAAGCTGAGAGCCAGTAGCTAATAGCTACTTTTTGCAGAAATCATCTGGTTGCTATTTAAAATGACTATATTCTTAGCTTTCATCTCTCAGTCTGACTCTTGCTGTACCGATAGGAATTGTTCCATTTAGATCTTCCCACATACCAAAAACTCGATACATAGCAAAGCCTCCTAACTTGTCCATTTCGACACCATCAAGTCTAACTGTTAAGTATGTTTCTGGTTCTACTGGTTCGTCAAAATCGATCTCTACTGTACCTTCCCCTATAGTTGTACTAGCGGCAATAGAATTACCTTCAGCATCTTCTACCGTCGCACCTTTAAGGATTCGCATGTCGTTAGGAATATTGACCCTAAATCCTTCAAGCGGCAGACTGGTGATGAAAACTGTGAAGTAGTGCTGCGTTCCTGCTGCATTAGCGAGTCCTGCATTGGAAATAAAAGGTGCTGTAAAGTTCATTTGCAAAACGGCTTTTGCCTCTGGTGCAAAGCTGAGTGTTGTGGTGCTGGTTAGGGCTAAAGCAGACAATGCACCAACAAATATTTTGTTCATGTCTAATTTTTTGAGAAAAAGTGATTACGTTTGCAGATTTGAGTTTATGAATTGAAGTGTGCAAATTAGAGATTTACCGACAGCTGTCAATGCTATCGATTTAGAAGAAAACATATTGAAGAAAAATATGTTGTTGCACCTATAAAAATTAGCGAAGCATTCTTCGGCTTCAGCGATACTGTTGAATTCATAATATTTAGTTAGGTCGAATTGCGATTTCAACAAACTACTTGTTTGCTAAACCAAACATACAGAGAATATCTAGCAAAATCTTACAGATTTTTGCGATTTATATTTGTATCTTGCTATGGCGATCGCTGATTGTTTAATCAAGTTAGTCAAGAATATTTCAAAAGCCCTTATAGCACTACGTTTTTTGGTGAGGACACTTATTACTCTCCAGAAACTAAAATTAAGTACAAGAAGCCTCAACTACTTCTAAGCCAAGGGATTTTGCCTTGCATCCCGAATTTGTTGTGGACTACTTTTAATTCTGTGGTGTCCTAATTTAGCCAAAGTTGGTGGATTTCTTTCCCCAGCAACAATTGCCCTGAGAATATTCAATCCTGTTCCCCCTGTAATATCGCTAATGACTTTGTGCAATGACAAATTCATCTGCGTCAAGGCTTACATGCGGCGAACTATGCGCCTTTGTGCATTCTTTGCACGTGAAATGTCTTCTATGAGGAATAATTCACTTTTTTGATTCTCTCCAACGGGATAAGGCACTCTTGTCCTTTCACCAATTTATTGGTCTACTTTCCTCTAACCATGCTCATTTTCGGGCGAAAATTGCACCATTGTAACTTCGGCTTTTTCATCGACGAAAACATTTCCACATCTCATGATACTTGAGGATATCAATCCCGTTTCTCATCTTTATTTTGGGTCGCTACATCTAACGCCACTTCAATCGATGCAGATATTTCCTCTTTAATTTCGCCCTGTTTGTCTTTATATATTTCCACGACTGCGGAGATCGCTTCTTGTACTAGAGTCACAATTTCGGCTCTACCTTCTTTTACTTCAGAAGTAGCTTCAGCAACGGCTTTTTTAACAATATCTCTAATGCTTTCAGTTTTTAACTGTCCTGTTTGTTTTGCCTGTTGTAGATTGGCAATGATTTGATCTTTTCTCGATTCTTCCACAATCTATACTCCGTTTAAAATGTTTTTGTCTCTGCATTTAAAGAAAAAATAGCGAGCGTTGTCGATTTGGAAGGGCAAAGCAGATAAACTCCAGATACAAATACCAGTTAAAAACTAGAGGCTGATAAAACTACTGCCCTCAAAAACAAACTAGGAAATCATTCTCTGACCGAACAATGCCACAAAATACTATTACTCACTGCTTTTAATATTCAATTACTCACCATTAAAAATCATCTACCCGAAGTAACAGTTAGAGCAGTTAGGACAGTTAGGACAGTTAGGGCAGTTAGGGCAGTTAGAGCAGTTAGGGCAGTTAGGGCAGTTAGGGCAGTTAGAGCAGTTAGAGCAGTTAGGACAGTTAGAGCAGTTAGAGCAGTTAGGGCAGTTAGAGCAGTTAGAGCAGTTAGGACAGTTAGGACAGTTAGAGCAGTTAGGGCAGTTAGAGCAGTTAGAAATGCCAAGATTTTCTTAAGAAAATAGTTGTTTCATCTACAACTTTTAGCTGATGCTAGGGGTACTTTATGAAGCTTAATATACTATTGTAACCAAAGTTATAAAATCACATAGTAAATCGGGCAATATTATTATCAATGTATTAGATTCTCACAGCAGACGTAAAACGTAAGGTTTTTGCTCAACCATGCAAGAAAGAATAATCAATATTTTATTGGTAGAAGATGACGAAGTTGATGTAATGAATGTCAAAAGAGCGTTCAAAAAATATAAAATAACTAACCCGTTATTTACGGCAGGGAATGGTGTCGAAGCATTAGAAATGTTGCGATCGCAGGATGGTCAGCCTCCTGTAGTACCAGAAAGTAGAAGGTTAATTCTACTAGACCTAAATATGCCAAAAATGAACGGTTTAGAATTTCTAGAAGAGTTAAGGCAAGACGAAATTTTAAAGCGTTCTCCTGTTATCGTCCTTACTACTTCTGATGAAGATAAAGATCGTATAGAAGCATATAATTTGAACGTTGCGGGATACATCCTAAAGCCAGTTACATTTGTCAATTTTGCAGAGGTAATGGTGGCATTAAATAAATACTGGGCTTTATGCGAAATGCCCTAGTACCGCTTCGCGGAAGTTAGGAGTTAGGAGTTAGGAGTCAGTTCTCAAAACATAGTGTGATTATAGTAATTTGTATGTAATGGGTGAGGAACAGTTTTCAATACTACTAGTTGATGACGATGAAGTCGATCGCTTGACAGTAAAAAGAGCTTTTAGAAAGGCAAATTTTTCCGCCTCATTAACCGAAGCAGTGGATGGTAAGGAAGCAATTTCCCAACTGCGATCGCTCCAGCACAGTTCAACTGGAGAAATCGATGCGAAGGAAGCGACTGCTAGTGAAATTTCCTCAGTTGAAGACAAAATGCTTACTAGGGATCGTGGTTTCGATCTGATTCTGCTCGACTATCACTTACCAGACATTGATGGTTTGAATCTAATTGCCGAGATTAAGAGTTTGGGCTTGGATTTTCCCTTAATCGTTCTTACGGGTCAAGGAGATGAAGAAATAGCGGTAGAAATGATGAAAGCAGGAGCTGCTGACTATATCTCAAAGAGCAGAATTGAGCCTCACAGCTTGACTAAAGCCATCAGCAATGCAATCCGCATCCATCAAGCCGAACAGGCAGTAGAGATAGCAAATTTGCGTCTTAGAGCGAGTAACGAACTGCTGGTTCTCAAAAATCAAGAATTGGAAAGACAGCAGCAGCAAATCAAGCTGCAAAATATCAAGCTGCAAGAATCATACAATCTCAAATCTGAATTCCTGGCAACAATGTCCCACGAGCTGCGCACGCCAATGAATGCGATTATGGGATTTTCTCAGTTGTTATTACGTCAATATCCCGACCCTTTATCTAGCAATCAAGAAAATCTAATTCAAAGAATTTTTCATAATAGTAAAAGTTTACTGGACATGATCAATGAGATGCTAGACTTCTCCAAAATTGAAGCGGGTAGATTGGAAGCAAAACCGCAAGATTTCGATCTGACTTTTCTAATCAAGCTGACAACGGAAGAACTGCGTTCTTTAGCTCTGCAAAAAAGCCTCAATTTATCCACTGAAATCGAGCTTAAAAATAACTGCATATATCAAGATTCTCAGTTTATTAAAAGGATTATAGTAAACTTGCTTTCTAATGCGATTAAGTTTACCGAGTCTGGAGAGGTCAAAATAAAAGCGTGGGAAATAGAAGATGGTAAGGTTGCCATCTCCGTTAGAGATACGGGAATTGGGATCTCTGTTAAAGATCGAGAAAAAATCTTTCAAGCTTTTCGCCAAGGAGATCAAACCTTTACCCGACAACATTCAGGAACGGGTTTGGGTTTGGCTATTACCGAGTCACTAGTCAAAATGATCGGCGGAAAAATTTACCTGGACAGCGAACTGGGAAAAGGAACTACTTTTACCGTAGAAATCCCTCGTAAGTATGATGTATGAGAAGCTCAACATTGATTACCATATTATTCATTTAATATTTTTAAATCTAACTCTTAAAATTTAATGCCTGCTTCCCAAACTGTAAAAAATAATTATATTCTGGCAGTAGACGATATTCCAGACAATCTTCTCTTGGTGCAACTGGCTTTAGAACAAGAGGGTCATCAGGTCGTATTAGCTCACAATGGAGAGTCAGCCCTCAGACAGATAAAGCAAGCTCCTCCTAGCCTCATTTTACTCGATGTGATGATGCCTGGAATGGACGGCTATGAAGTAACCAGACGTATCCGCCAGGACAAAAATATTCCCTTTATTCCGATCTTACTGGTCACAGCCAGACAAGAGTCTAGTTTAGTCGAAGGGTTAGATGCTGGCGCGGATGAATTTGTGCGCAAGCCGTTCCAGATTGAAGAGCTTCAGGCAAGAGTTCGCTCGATGCTACGCCTCAAAGAAACAATCGATCAGCGAGAAAATTTTGTATCTTGTTTGACCCATGATTTGCGGACACCTTTGGTAGCAGCAAATCGCATGCTGGACTTGATTACTCAGGAGGTTTTTGGGAATGTTACAGGAGAACAGCAAGAAGCAATCTCCAACATCGTCAGCAGCAATGAAAATATGTTGGAGATGCTCAATACCTTGCTCGAAACCCATCACTACGAATTGGGTCAAAAGACATTGAGCTTTATTCCCGTCAAGCTGCAGCGGCTAGTTGCAGAAGTAGTTGCCGAACTGCAACCTCTAGCGATCGCCAAAGGTATCGAACTAATTAATAATTCTGACCCCGAAGTTCCCGAAATCAAAGGCGATCGCCTCGAACTGCGTCGCGTAATTACAAATTTGATCGGCAATGCCATTAAGTTTACCGATCACGGGAATGTTACAGTTTCCTTATCTCACAATGATTCAGAAATATTTCTGCGCGTAAAAGATACGGGTATTGGTATTTCTCTTCAAGAACAAGAAACTATTTTTCAAAGATATCACCAGGGAAACCATCGACGTGCGGGAAAAGGGTTGGGACTATATCTCTGCCAACAAATTATTAACGCTCATCAAGGGAAACTTATCGTAGTATCTCGCCAAAAATGCGATGTCTCAGAAGATAGTGAAGCCAGCAGCGGAAGCGTTTTTACCGTTTCTATACCCAAGTCTTAATTTGGCTTTCTAAAAATAAATATTCCAACATCACACCATGCTCACAAACTGCTGCCAGAATAGCTTTTAACTAGCCTAGTCTCTCAATCTGAGATGAAATTAAAAGTTTTAACTCCGATCGCGGTTTTAATCGAGCGCCCTGTTACCAAAGTCATAGCCGAAGCGGAAAACGGTGATTTTTGTTTGTTACCAAATCATGTTGATTTTGTAGCGGCATTAGTTCCAGGGATACTCAGCTTTACTACAGAAACAGAACGAGAAATATTTGTGGCAGTTGATGAAGGGATTTTAGTTAAGTGCGGTGCAGAAGTGTTGGTATCCACTCGCAATGCAGTGGAGGGAGAAGATTTAGCCAGTCTCAAACAAGCGGTAATCGAGCAGTTTCAGGTATTAGACGAACAAGAAAAATTAACCCGTTCGGCGTTGGCAAAATTTGAGGTAAGTATGATGCGTCATTTCAAGGAGTTGGGAGATGGGTAAAAAGTCTTTTCCAGATCGTATTGGTTCAAAAAGCGATCGTAAACTCAAAGCCAGAAAGGAAAGAAACACGATCTGGTTTGGTTTGGGGATATTTGGCATGGTGGGTTGGTCGGTGGCGATCCCTTCCTTGTTGGGTATTGGGTTGGGGGTGTGGATCGATACTCACTTTCCCAGTCAATATTCCTGGACGTTGATGTGCTTGGTCATTGGTGTTGCTTTGGGTTGCCTTAACGCTTGGTATTGGATTACTAAGGAGAGTCAAAGTAATGGTAGGTGAGACTGTATGAAAACAATGTCATCACCAAACATCACAAATTCCTCAGATTTAGCTCATAGGATAATTGCAGCAAACCAGTTATAGGAAAGAACAGTGTTACCAGTAATTGCTTTTATAGTCGGGGCAAGTTTGGGACTCTTCTATTTTGGTGGATTGTGGCTTACAGTACAGCAACTTCCTGTCAGTCGACATCCCTATCGATTGATATTTTTCAGTTTTATTTTAAGACTCGCAGTTACCCTATTTGTCGTGTCCATAATTCTCAGTAGTAATAATGTCTATGGCGTAATTCCTTTATTAGTCTGTTGCTTGGGATTTCTGATCGTCAGAACGACAATGATTTTGTCAATTCAACCCAGCAATAAGATCGCGTCACAGCTAACGACTAATGATATGCCCTAAAGGATTAGTTGCGGCGCTTGTCCTCGAATGGGGAAACTAAGCGCCTTACTTTTAGTCATATGCGTAGCGGTATACCATATGCGAAGCGGTATCCACGAACGCGAATGCGTTCTAGTCCGCAGAGCGGACGATGGCACATAAGTGCTGTGGACAAGGGCACAATGTCCTTTAGGACGAAGCGGTATCCCTTTAGGGACTAACAACTAACAACTAACAACTAACAACTAATCATAGCCATATGAATTTAACTCCAGACCAAATAATCTTCTGGCAACGAGGCTTCATAACCCTCAATGCAACCATAGTTTTTACCTGGCTGGTAATGGCATTTTTGATTATTGTTTCTTGGCTTATTACTCGTAAGCTTTCGGCTTCTACTAAAATTTCTCCTGGGCAAAACCTTTTAGAAGTTTTGGTCTTAGATATTGGCAATCAAATTGAGGAGGTTAGCCAGCAACCACCAGAACCTTATATTCCTTTTATCGGGACGCTGTTTGTTTTTATTGCTATCTCCAATATTCTGGCGATTATTCCAGGCTACCAACCACCCACGGGTTCACTTTCGACAACCGCAGCCTTGGCAATCTGTGTTTTTTTTGCGGTTCCTTTGTATGGGATAAAAAAACAAGGATTCTGGGGCTACTTCAAAAAGTACTATCTGCAACCAACCCCTTTCATGCTGCCGTTTAATATTATCGGTAGGTTTTCTAACACCATCTCTCTATCGGTACGCTTATTTGGCAATGTCATGAGTGGCACGATGATTGTAGCGATTTTACTTTCCGTTGCCCCTCTATTTTTCCCCATTATCATGCAGGCAATGGGACTATTGACGGGACTGATTCAAGCTTACATCTTCGCCATCCTAGCAATGGTTTTTATCGCAGCAGCAACTAAGTAGAAGTCACAAAGGGCTTGCCCGCATGTAGTCAGAAGTCAGGAAGACAAAAACCAATAATAAACCACTAACTACTAACCACTAACTACTAACTACTAACCAATTATGGATAACCTTGGACTCATCGCAACCGCATCAATTCTTACCGCAGGATTAACGATCGCTATCGGTTCGATCGCCCCAGCATTGGGTGAAGGTAAGGCTCTAGCACAGGCACTAAGCGCGATCGCGCAACAACCAGATATTGCTAAGGATATTACTCGCACTTTGTTTGTCGGGATGGCACTGGTAGAATCTACGGCGATTTATTGTTTTGTAATTACCCTAATTCTGATCTTTGCCAATCCTTTCTGGACTTTCTTTATCGAAAAAGCAGCGGGATAAAAATAACTAGTAGATGGAAAACACTCTAAATTCCGAACTCCGAACTCCAAATTCCGAACTATGTTAATCGATCCTTTTACTATCATTGCTCAAATAGTTAATTTTCTGATTTTGGTTGCTTTACTAAAACGGTTTCTTTACAAACCGATTACTCAAGCTATGGAAGCGCGATCGCAAAGAATTGAGCGTCAATTGGCTAGCGCGGCTGGTATGGAAAAAGATGCCCAAGCCGAAAAAGAATTATATCTACAAAAACGAAAAGAACTTGAAGCTCACAAACAAGAATGGTTAACCCAAGCTGTAAGAGACGTTGAGTCCAAAAAAGAAGAGTTAACCCAAACGGCAATTTTAGATGTGGAACAAATGCGATCGCAATGGTATCGAGATTTTGAACGCGATCGCCAGCAGCTTAACCATAAAATCCGCGACGATTTAACCAAACAAATTACTTTTACGGCTAGAAAAGCCTTAGTTGATCTGGCAAAGGCAAGTTTGGAAACGGAGATTGTGGATACTTTTATCGAGCGTCTTTACCATCTCAATTCACTGCAATCGGAAATTATTAGTTCTGCGCCCATACCCAAAGATCGGCACTTAGTTACTATCCATAGTGCCTTTTCTATTGGAGAAGAACAAAAAGCTAGATTAGTTACCGCCATTCGAGAACAAATTGCTGCTGAGGCTGAGGTTGAGTTTAAAATCGATACCAATTTTATTTGTGGGATAGAGTTACGCGATCGCGGATATAAAATCGCCTGGAATTTGGAACATTATTTAACTGAATTAGAAGCAGATACAGCCAAAGTTTTGACAAAAAATAGTCAATTAGCAGGATGAGTATTCAATAAAAAATATTAGAATTATTAGATTTTAATTCAAGCTAAAATCTGTTGGTTTATTAATCATGTCTTTATTCAATCCCACTGACTCATATAGCTTTTTGAATGCCCAAAAGTGCTTGATCGAGCCATTTGAAAGATTGAATTTTATTGTTGGCTTTATTTTACTTTCTGCTTCAGCAAGAATAATATCTACTATCTTTTTCTTGTCTGAGATAATTACTTATGCTTGGGGGAATCCTATACTGTATAAAACAGTAGCTGGATTTGTAACGGGAACTTTGACAGGTGTTTTTCAATGGCTGATTTTACGCCAATATATACCATCTTGTAAATGGATTGTAGTGGTAGCAATTAATTTTGTTCTAACAGCATTTATTCGAGCAATATTTTTAAGTAGATGGATTTTAATTATTAGTTCAAATATTGAATTATTACCAACAAAGTTCTGGTTGATTATTGGCGCAGAAATTATTATATCCATTGGATTAGCTTTGTTAGCTGGATACTTACAATGGTACGTTTTACGACCTTATATTGTTAAGGCTCGATGGTGGATTTTTATTCCTTTAACGGTAATGTTAGTATCGGGACTTATATTTATTCTGAGCGCGCACTCTTATTTTCTAATATTTGATATGGGAATAGTGCGATTGACTATCTTTCCTGCAACTCAAGCAATTTGCTTTTGTATACTACACAAAAAATCTCTTAATGATTCTCAGATAATGGAATCTCCTTTGGCTAAAGCTAGCGATGTATCTGATTACTGGAAAGTCAGAAAACTAAGAAATATACTCAATAAAATTCTTTTCAATAGATGTAGAGCAGATCGATGTACATTTACAGGTAAATTCAAATATCTTGTTGGAGTTAGCGAAAATGATTTTGCGATCGCTTATGAACCGATGAATCAAACTTCTTTAGATAATATTGCTCAAACTCCATTGTTAGCAGCATCTAAATGCTATTCTATCAATTCAAATTCAAAAGACACAGCAAGAATGGCTAAATTTCAAGTTGAGTTTAGTCCGTTTGATGATTTTAAGATTTGCTCTTGGAGAACTCTACCCTTGATTTGGTTTGGAATAATTATTTATATTGCAATTTTGCTAGTTAGCTTTCTGGCTATTTTGTCAGGAGTAAGCCTTTGGTTTTTAGCTAATTTATTACCATACTTTACAGCTAATCTTTTGATATAAATCTAGGGCTTAACAGGTAAGCTAGTGCGTAACACTAGTTAACAACCAACCTAATGGTACTTCACAAATTACTCATACAATTTGTTTACTCTAGGGGTATAAATCAAATCGAGATTATCAATTTGGTTTTGGTAAGACACTATCTCAGTCTTACTAGGAGAATCGATTATGAAAACTTTAGCAACAACAGCGGTTTTTGCAGCATTAGTTTTAAACTTTCCGACCAATGCTTATGCTCAAGAGATTAACCTCGAAAACAGGAGCGAAAATTTACCAACCAGGTTAGAAACTTCTGAATTATTTCAAGCAGATGCTAGAAACAGAGAATCAAGGGAACCGAGAACATCCACAAAATCTAAAGGAATAAGCGGCTATGCAGGAGCGACATTAGGTATTTTATTTCCTGACGTTGATGAAGATAGCGGAATCTTTACAGGTAACGATACCGATGTTAACAATGGTTTTGGCGGTAGTTTGTTTGGAGGCGTCAAATTCAATCGCTATTTGGCTACCGATCTCGAACTTAGTACTTTTTCTGGGGATATTGATTCAGATTTAGATGTAGATGATGAAAGCTACACTATTTCTTCGATAATGCTCAATCCTAGATTTATTTTGCCTCTAAACGATAAAGATAATAGCTTGGATTTGTTCCTCAGTCCTGGTTTGGGTATTTCTAATCTGAGATCTCGCGTGGAAGATGAAGTCGAGGATTTTGACCGCACTACAGTTATCGAAGATGATACTCGCTTTACTTGGCAAGTCAAAGGAGGTGCATCCGTTCCAGTTAGTAGCAAGTTTAGTGTACTAGGACAGCTTAGGTATGCTAGCCAAACTGGTGATGATGCGATCGATTATTTCACTACCGAACTTGGCGTTGAATTTGATTTTTAGTCGTCTATCTTTCTAAAAACTCTTGAAACACTCTACCTGGCACAGTCTCTTAGAAGAATCTATTTCCCTATCTCAACAGATTATAAACAACTATCAACCCGAACTAGAGGTTGAAGAGATAGGAACTGTAACTTATCTGGGGGGAGGAATTGCCCGCGCCAAAGGTTTATCAAAAGTGCGGGCAGAAGAACTAGTTAGGTTTCCAGGAGACTGCTATGGAATGGCTTACAACCTCGATCGCGATGAAGTAGGAATTATTTTATTAAATGACAGTAGAGGACTCAAGGCGGGTTGTGAAGTCTTAAGGACGGGTAGAGTCTTAGATACCCCCGTAGGAGAAGAACTGTTAGGTCGGGTAATTGATGCCACGGGTAGACCTTTGGACAATCTTGGGGCTATTATCACCAGCCAGCGTTTACCTGTGGAACGAGAAGCACCAGGAATTATGCAGCGCGCAGCAGTCAACGTACCCTTACAGACGGGAATCAAGGTAATTGATGCTTTGATTCCTATTGGTAGAGGACAGAGAGAATTAATTTTAGGCGATCGCGCTACGGGTAAGACAGCGATCGCCTTAGATACGATTCTCAATCAAAAGGGTAAAGATGTTATCTGTATTTATTGTGCGATCGGACAGCGAAGTTCGGCAGTGGCAAAATTAATTGCTGAATTACGTCAGAGGGAAGCGATGTCATACTGCATTGTAGTGGTAGCGGGAGGAGAAACCACACCAGGTTTGCAATACATTACTCCCTATGCAGCCACGTCTATGGCGGAATACTTTATGTTTCAGGGCAAAGATGTACTAATTATCTATGACGATTTAATTCAACACGCTAGGGCATATCGAGAACTGTCTCTATTGTTACGTCGTCCTCCAGGTAGAGAAGCCTTTCCTGGGGATATTTTCTATATTCATTCCCGTCTTTTAGAACGTGCCACCCATTTACGCCCCGAATATGGTGGTGGTTCGTTAACTGCTTTGCCCATAGTAGAAACCGAAGCGCAGAATATTTCAGCATATATTCCCACTAACTTAGTTTCCATTACCGACGGTCAAATCTATCTCACTCCCAATCTCTTTCACAAAAGTATTCTACCCGCCGTTGATGTCGGCAGATCCGTCTCTCGCGTAGGCGGAAAAACCCAATTACCTGCATATCGCGCTGTGGCAGGGGATCTGCGTCTATCCTATTCCCAGTTTGAAGAACTAGAAGCCTTTTCTCGCTTTGGTACTCAACTTGACGATGCCACTCAAAAGAGTATCGCTAGGGGGCAGCGAGTGCGGGAAGTTCTCAAACAAAACCAGTATCAGCCAATTCCTGTTGCCGAACAAATAGCGGTTTTGTTGGCGGTTACTCAAGGTGCTTTCGATGCTGTGGCGATCGCTCGGATTAGTTCGAGCGAGAAAACTTTACGGCAAGCCATTAGAAAACAATTACCAGATGTCTGTCAAAAAATAGAATTAGGTAAGAAATTGAGTGAGGGCGACCGCGCTTCTTTATTAGATCTTGCTCGAAAAGTAGCAAATAATTAGTTTGCAGACTAACAACTACCAACTAACAACTACCAACTAACAACTAACAACTAACAACTAACAACTAACAAATGGCGACTACCGAAGAACTAAAACGTAAAATTGCCACTGCCGACGATCTCAAATCTGTAGTTAAAACGATGAAGGCTTTGGCAGCAGTCAGTATTCATCAGTACGAAAAGGCGGTAGATTCCCTAGCAGAATATAATCGCACTCTAGAAATGGGATGGCAGATCCTACTGCAAAGAGAGCCACAAATGTTATTAAAACCAAAGGTTTCACCACCCAAAAAAGCAGGATTGGTGGTTTTTGGTTCGGATTGGGGAATGTGCGGTCAGTTTAACGAGCGAATTGCCGATTATACTCAAAAAGCGTTATGCGATCGCGACAGAGAAACTTCGATTGTTAATGTTGGGGCAAAAATCGCTACCTGTCTTCAAGCAAAAGGATATAGCTGTGATGCTAGCTTCAATTTACCAAGTTCAGTTACGGGTATTACCACAGTTGTTCGGCAGATTGTTTTGACCTTAGAAAACTGGCGCGAACAAAACAAACTCTATCGCATCGATTTAATTTACAACTGTATTGATTCAGGGGTTCACTATCAGACTAGGCAGTTACAAATTTTTCCCTTGAATTTCAACTGGTTGCGACGGTTAGAACAGCAAAAATGGTCTGGTTCTAGCCTTCCTGTATTTACTATGGATCGGAACAACCTGGCATCCGCTTTGTTTCGACAATACTTCTTTGTTGCACTCTATCGCGCCTGTGCCGAATCGTTAAAAAGCGAAAGTACTAGTCGCCTGGCTGCGATGCAGATGGCAGAAAAAAACATTACCGAACGTTTAGACGAACTAAATATACAGTTCAACCAACAACGTCAAACTACTATTACAGAAGAATTATTAGATATCGTTGCAGGATTTGAAGCTTTGAATGGACAGTAAGTAGGTAGGTGTAATTAAATATAAAATGGTCTTGGTTAAGGACTAAGAGACTTGGGGATTAAGAAATAGAATTTTGCAGATATTAATTGGGATTGCAAGCTAAACAAACGATCGTTAACTATTTCATATAATCAAGAAAACAGATAAAGGCGATCGCGATATCCTAATTCTAGATTGAATTAGAAATAAAAACTGATGGAAATCTTGATCGTCGAAGATGAAAGAGAAATAGCAGCAATAATTCAAGAATCCCTCGAAGCAGAGGGCTTCAATTGTCGAGTTTGTTATGATGGCAATTCTGCTTTACGGCTATATGGCGGATATCAACCAGATTTAGTTATTCTCGATATCCGTCTGCCAGGAATGGACGGTTTAGAAGTATGCACTCAGATTCGGGCAAAGCCAGCAGATAGAGATCCTTATATCTTGATGCTGACTTCTAGAGGAGAAGAAATAGACCGTATCATTGGACTTTCTACTGGGGCAGATGATTATTATATTAAACCTTTTAGTCCTAGAGAACTCGTCGCTCGGGTAAGGGCTTTATTGCGCCGTCGTTTGCGGGAAGAAAATCGACCCCAATCGGTCATACGCACCAAATCATTTACTGTCGATCTAGAGCAACATTACGTGAGTCATAATCAGCAAGAAGGGGAAACTCGCCAGCTAGACTTATCTTCTTCTGAGTTTAAACTTATGACCTTGTTTGTCAAACATCCAGGTAGAGTTTGGTCTAGGGGACAATTGATTGAAAAGCTTTGGGGAGATGATTTTTTTGGCGAAGAGAGGGTAATCGATACTCACATCGCCAGATTGCGCAAAAAAGTCGAGCTTACTTCTAACAAGCCACAATTTATTCAAACGGTGGTTGGTGTTGGCTATAAATTTGAGGATTCATAATCGATGGATAGGCTAAATTTACAGGTTCGGCTTTTCTTTTCCCATATTCTGGTAACTATTGTGGGAGTTACGGCGTCGTCAGTGGTAGGCAACTTTTTTTCTCCCAGATTTTTTCAATTTCATGTTAGGGCTTTGGAGGGAAGGGGTTTAAATATTCGTACTGCTCATTCCCAGTTATTAGAAGTCTTTGAGGTGGCTTGGGCGAGGGGTAACTTTTGGTCATTAATAATCGGCACTTTGGCAGCAGCAATTTTAAGCTATTGGTTGGCTAGGCGAATCGTCCAGCCATTAAATCAGATGGAAACTACTGTCGAACAGTTTGCTAATGGGAAGTTAGACGAACGCATGTCTAATTTTGAGATACCAGAATTAGATCGGCTGGCAATGGGTTTTAATCGCATGGCAGCTAGCCTAGAAGATGTGGAAGAAAGAAGAAGGGAAATAATTGACGATCTCACCCATGAATTGAGGACTCCCCTAACCATAATTCGCGGGCGTTTAGAGGAAATAGCCGATGGCATTATTACCGCTACTCCACAAATTTATACGCGCCTAATTCAAGAAACCAAGCGTTTGCAGCGTTTGTTAAACGATTTACAAGAACTATCTCAGGCTGAAGCTGGCAGTTTGTCTTTGAATCTCACTGCGGTTAATTTAAGGCAAATTCTCGAACCCTTAGCCGAAAAATTTGGCGATCAACTTATCGATAGCGATCGCTTTCTCAGTTTGGACTGTCCTCAAAATTTGCCCTATGTCATGGCAGATAGCGATCGCCTAGAACAAATCTTGGTTAATCTGCTGAGTAATGCAATTCGTCATACTCCCAAAGGTTCGATCTCGATTAAAGCCTGGTTTGATCGCGATCAAGTCTGGGTAGCTGTTTCAGATACGGGAGTGGGTATTGCGGAAGCCGAGCTACCCCATGTTTTTCGTCGTTTTTGGCGATCGCAAAGAACTCTTGCTCAAAAATATGCGGGGACGGGAATTGGGTTGGCAATCTGCAAACGTTTGGTGGAGATTCACCGAGGCGAAATATTGGTTGAAAGTCAGTTGGGAGTAGGAACTACTTTTAAGTTTTTCTTGCCATTATGAGTTAATTATCACAAAAATTACCCTATTCCCCTATTACCCTATTGCCCCAAGTCAAGCTACTTATGACGACAAGAAGAAATCGCGTGTCAAAACTGACATATCCTTGGCATGGAAATGAAAGAACGGATTGCTAACTTAAGAACATCAAAAAAAGTTAACAAGCAATCAACGTTACCCGATTACTGACTAAATTTATCTCGACTATTTCTATTTAATCTGCTAATTTTGGGGATTTATTACTATGCGGTCATTTCAAACCATTGCTTTTATTTCAGTACAAAGCGATCCTGCGATCGAGAGTGGTAGCCAGAGCGTCTACGTGCGTCAGCTAGGTGAAGCCCTCTCTCGTTTGGGATGGCAGGTGGACATGTTCACTCGTCAGACTGATCTTAACCAGGCAAACATAGTGCAGCATAACCCTCTTTGTCGAACTATCAGACTTGCAGCAGGAACTATAGATTATTTGCCCCGAATAAATTTAATTGGTTCCTTGCCAGAATTTCTCAAACAGTTTCGTCAATTTCAATTAGATAATGAGCTCGAATACTGCATAATTCACACTAATTCTTGGCTTTCTGCTTGGGTAGGTATGGAGCTTAAAAAAGTTCAATCTGTGAGGCACATTCATACTTTTCATTCCTTGGGCGCGGTTCAATATGGTTACGAACACGACATACCAAACATTGCTAAAACTCGTTTGGCAATTGAAAAAGCCTGTTTGGAAACTGCCGATCTAACCATTGCAACCTGTCCGCAGCAAAGAGATTATCTCCGCGAATTGGTTTCGGCAAAAGGCTGTGTGGAAATTCTTTCTTCTGGTACAGATATAGAATTGTTTGGTTCTATTCCCCGTACTCTCGCCAGAAAGCAACTAGAAATTGAGTCCGATATTTTTAATGTTCTCTATGTCGGCAAATTTGATCGCATTTCGGGTGTAGAAACCTTGGTCAAAGCTTTAAGTAAGGCTCAAATACATAGCGTAGCGGATATTCGTCTGACTTTAGTAAATCGCTCTCGTGGGGGTAGTCCCCTGCTGAAAAAAAGGATCGAAAAGCTAATTTGGGATTCGGGACTAGATAATATTACCAATTTTGTTGAAGAAATCGAACCAAAACAGCTAGCGATGTATTACGCTGCTGCCGATGTTTGCGTTATTCCCAGTCAATACAATCCTTCGGGTATAGTTGCAATGGAAGCGATGGCAAGCGGAACGCCTGTAGTTGCCTCCAATTTGGGAGGGTTAAAGTACGTAGTGCAGCACGAAGCCACTGGCTTGTTATTCCCCGCTCAAAACTCTTTTCTTTTAACCAGAGCGATTTATCGTTTGGCAACCAAACCAGAAATGCGATCGCAATTTATTGAGGCAGGTAAAGCCAGAGTCGAAGAACTATTTACCTGGGATATTGTCGCCGCGCAGTTAAGCGAGTTTTATCTCGAACAAATTGAGGAGCAAAATTTGGCATCTCTGCACAAATCTTTGAACTATTCGGCTAAGGCGGTATAAGTAATGCCCTAAAGTTTACTGTCTCCCATATAGTTAACTGTTTTAAGTAGCAAGTAGCAAGTCCCTAAAGGGATACCGCTTCGCATATAGCAAGTAGCAATTATGTTTTACTGTTTAGCTTGCTTTTCCTTTAATTTCAAAAACCATAGTAACCTCAAGACATTTTTTACAATAGCTAATGACTAAATGACTATAGATATTCTCTGTTTCAAAAATGTCTACAAATCTTTGCTCTTAAGCAGAAATGTTGAATGCTAATACAAAACTTTACATTTTAAGTTAGATCGACTCTATCTAGGCCAAATTCACCAAGAAAAACTCATCCTTCTAAACCAATGTATATAGCTGACTTTTTCATTCATAAATGATTGAAGATAGCGCAGTTTATCTA
>JBCDCO010000058.1:0-22727 GCA_039181635.1 Cyanobacteria bacterium P01_G01_bin.19
GCCAGAAAGCAAGCGATCGCTAACAATATCGACCCCAATGATGTCGATTGGTTGCTTCAAGCTGTAACTGATTTGAGCAGCCTATCCCTGCGAATGGGTTTGTTCCAAGATAAGACTATAATAAACAGTCTCAAGTCTTTGCCAGAGCTAGATCAACTTTGGCAACGTCGTCTTCAGAATCGTTTGCCAGTGCAATATCTGGCAGAAACTGTCTTTTGGCGGCGTTTTCAGTTGAAAGTAACTCCTGCTGTTTTAATTCCTCGCCCTGAAACCGAGCTGATCGTAGATATAGTACGAGAGGTAGCAGATAGCAACAAGAGCTTTTTTTCTCCACAGCAACAACAAAACTGGGTAGACCTTGGCACGGGGAGTGGCGCGATCGCTCTGGGTTTGGCTGACAGTTTTCCTCAAGCCAAAATCTACGGGGTAGATTCTAGTCCAGCAGCATTAGAAGTAGCCCAGGAAAATGCGATCGCTCTAGGATTAGACGAGCAGATTGATTTTTGTTGTAGCAACTGGTGGGATAAACTGGAGAGACTCAAAGGCAAGGTCACGGGAATGATTTCTAATCCTCCTTATATTCCCAGTGCAGAAATACCAAAATTACAGCTAGAAGTAACTCAACACGAACCTCATTCGGCTTTAGATGGTGGGGTAGATGGTCTGGACAGTATACGCTATTTAGTCGAATCTGCACCGCAATATCTTATATCTGGGGGTATTTGGCTGGTTGAAATAGCGATCGCTCAGTCCGATCTAGTAGTCGAACTTTTAAACCAGCAGGGAGAATATGACGATATGAAGATATTTTCCGATCTTAACGGTATTGAAAGATTTGTTCTAGCTTATAGATCTTAGTTTTTATATTTATGGCAAAAGTTTCTCAAACTGAGTTAATTGCAGGAGCGATTTCGGGTAAGGCGGTGAGTTTTCCCACCGATACTGTTCCCGCCTTGGCAATCAAGCCAGAATACGGCGATCTTATCTATCAGATCAAAAAACGTGCTAAAGACAAGCCTTTGATTCTGATGGGGGCATCTGTTGATGATTTACTTCCCTACATAAAATACACCGCAGCGGAATTAGTAATCTGGAAAAAATTAATCTCCCAGTATCTTCCTGGCGCGCTGACTTTAGTACTGCCTGCTTCGGATCTGGTTCCCCCAGCGATCAATCCCACTAGCTCTAATACTGTGGGAATTAGAATTCCTGATAATTCCACAGCCAGAAAAATACTACAGCATACGGGAGTTTTAGCAACTACTAGTGCTAATATTTCTGGTGAAGCTACATTGACTTCGATGGACGCGATCTCAGATACGTTTGCGGAAGTCCTGGTTTTGGCAGAAACTGAATCAAATCGACAAGATTTTATTGGCAGCGGACTTCCTTCCACGGTGATCTGTTGGCAAAATAAGCAGTGGCAGATTTTACGTCAAGGAAGTATTAAAATTAATGAAAACTAAATATGTTTTGACGAGCTGTGCTAAATTAATGCGTGTTATTAGTTTGAAGATAGGCAAGCAGTAAATTAACAATCAATAGTCGATAGGCAAGTAATTGAAGTTATGAATGAAATTGATGAGCTAAAAGAAGAACTCCGACAAACCCAACTGGCTTATCAAATGGCTGCGCAAATGAGTCAATTCAAAGCTGGCTTTCTGGCTAGAACTTCCCATGAGTTGCGATCTCCTCTCAGCAGCATGATTGGTTTGCATCAGCTCATCCTATCAGATCTGTGCGAAAGTCCAGAAGAACAAAAAGAGTTTATCGCTCAAGCATATCGATCTGCATTAAAACTTTTAAAATTAATTGATGAAATTGTAGCTGTCTCCAAAACTGAGTACGGTAGCAATCGCTTGAATTTGGAATCACTCCAGGTAACAGAAATATTTGCCGAGATCGACCGTTTGACTCACCTGCAAGCAGCAAATCGTAATTTGATCTTAAATATTGTCGCTCCCGATCCCGAACTTAAAGTCTACGCCGATCGCTCTCGTTTGATTCAACTGATGTTTAACTTGATCGATAGTGCTGTTTCTTTGATGAAGACAGGAACAATTAGCTTATCAACCGACAAAGTTTCTGCTCACACCGTTACTTTTGTAATAGACTGCAACTGCTCGCTCGATTTGTGGCAAGAACAGGAGCATACAGAAGTAAATTTCGACGGTAAAAATTTGGCAGAAATGCGACAATTCCTACAAGATATTGGTTTATCTCCTCACATGAAACTACTTTTATCCAAAACTTTGTTAGAGACAATGGGAGGGAGTCTGGAAATTTTCGATTGCAGCGATCGAGATAATTTAGAACCCTTGACTCGCATAGTTCTGACCTGCAAAAAAAATTAGCTCGATCTATTCTAGATTGAATCAATTAAATTAATAAAAGCTAGAGACGTTATGTCAAACGCCCCAAGCAGATATGGTTTCGCATGATTAATATTGATGTCTGCTATGCTGAGAATATTCTTGCTCCCAGCACTTTCTGAATAAAGTAATTTGATACAGATACCAAAAATGTCTGAAATTCCAAACAGAATACTGATTAAAAAGTTGCTGATTAAAATATTGCCAAACAAGATTTGTTGTTAATTTTAATTTTCTATTCATCGACCACGAGTCCTTTGTTAATAATTTAAATTAGTTTAAAACTTGACGGGGATCGCAACCATTAGCAACCATTTAGTTATCTTAAAACGGTTTGTTAAATCCCCTTCTCTTATTAACTTTCCCAATTTCTTAAGGATCTTCTTGGGCGTAATTGACTAAAATTCAAACGCAATCAAGAGTAGATTCAGTGGGATTGCGAATTGCCATCTAAAAAAAAATATGCATAATTAGGTAGAGCTTCTAGTTATGTCTAAAGTAATTCTGCCGCCAAAATCGGGGATCGGTGCTGCTGGTTTGGATAGCTGAACGCGAACTTGGGTAACTTTATCGATGCTCAGTATTTTGTCGGCGATCGCACTTATCAGCTTTTCAACTAGGTGAAACTTTGCCGATACAATTAGCTCTTTCACCAGGGCGATCGCCTCTCGATAGTCTACTGTATCTTCAATATTGTCAGTTTTCCCTGCTTTATCTAGATCTACCCACAAAGTCAAATCGACTTCAAACCATTGACCTAAAACTCGCTCTTCTGGTAAATAACCAACATAGCCATAAGCGCGAATACCATTTACTTGAATTGAATCCATTTGCGATCGACTAATTACTAATTATTCTAAAATTGATATTCAAACGTAGGTTTACTGACGGTCTATATGGGTAAAGGCTTTGGCGTTTTCTCCCGTGTAGGTAGCTGCAATGTGACCATTCCCTGTGACTTTGTATTTATAGGTAACTAGACCTTCTAAACCAACTGGACCGCGAGGAGGCATCTGTTGCGTACTAATGCCAACTTCCGCCCCAAAACCATAGCGAAAACCGTCAGCAAAGCGAGTCGAGCAATTATGGTATACCCCCGCCGCATCGACCAGATTCTGAAACTTATCGGCGGTGTTTTGGTCTTCGGTAACGATCGCATCGGTATGCTTTGAGCCGTATTGATTGATGTGGGCGATCGCGCTGTCTGCCGAATCGACGATCTTAATAGCTAAAATTAAATCGCTATATTCTGTTGACCAATCGTGTTCGTCGGCTGCTTTAACCTTAATTATCTTCTGAGTTGCTTCATCGCCTCTAAGCTTTACTCCTTGCTTTTCAAGTGATCTCGCTATCTGTGGTAAAAATTCTGCTGCAATGTCTTGGTGTATTAATAAAGTCTCAATTGCATTACAGGCAGAAGGATAATGAGTTTTGGCATCGGCGGTAATAGCGATCGCTTTTTGCAGATCCGCTGCTTTATCTAAATATAGATGACATATACCGTCTGCATGACCCAATACAGGAATATGAGTATTGTTCTGTACGTAGCTGACAAACGAATTCGAGCCTCTAGGAATAATCAAATCTACATACTTATCTAAGTCTAATAGCTGTTTGATTTCTTCTCTGGTGGTTAACAACTGTACTGCCGCAGAATTAACTTTAGTAGATTCCAAAGCCTGACAAATTACTTTAGTTAATACCTGACAAGAATTAATCGCTTCCCTACCGCCTTTTAAAATAACCCCATTGCCTGATTTGATTGCCAAACTTGTAATCTGAATTAAAGCTTCGGGACGCGCTTCAAAAATAATTCCTAAGACCCCCAATGGACAGGTAACTCTTTTGAGGATCAAACCTTCATCCAATTCTCGATGAATTTGGTTGACTCCGATCGGATCTGCTAGTTTTGCCACATCTCGCACACCTGCGATCGCCGCCTGTAGCTTAGACTCTCCTAGTTTAAGTCTGGCATAGAGTGCGGGAGCAATATTGTTCTCTTCAGCTATATTTAAATCTTGCTGATTGGCAGCTAATATTTCTGGCGCAGCCACTTCTAAAGCTTTTGCCACTGTTAAAAGTGCCGCATTTCTGTCTTCGGCAGATAAGATGGCTAGACTGCCTGCTGCAATACGAGTTTGCTGTGCAATTTCAATTAATGAGGGTGATGCTATCTGAGAGATAACCATATTCAATCAGTCGCGGATATTTAGAGTATCAACAATTTTAGCGGATTGAGTTCGCTCGTGATGCAAAGTTTTGATTAGCCTTTAGTTGGAGTCAAGGCGATCGCTCGATTGCAGGTGTGTTGAACGATAAATTGATTCTGGCAAGTTCGCAGATATCCGAAGTGATTATTTTTAATTCGATTCTATACTGCGGCTATTAACTGCCTGTATGGGTCTAGCATTGTTGCCAATGACTTCTAAAAAGCGAGCTATCTGCAACCGAGAAATTTCTACTGGTTGTTTTAAGATCAGCCAAGTGACAATCTCAGAGCAAGGCGGAGTAGTTAAAGAACCTTGATAACGATAGTATTTACTTGTATTCTCTGGCAGAAGATTTGCAGCATTGATCATTAAATCCGATGCTTCTTCAGTGCGATCGCCAAAGGGTATTTTATTCCATACTCGATCTAAAGCCTGATTGATTTTGCCTTCAGACATCAAAACAGCTAGGACGAGCAAATTTCCTGTAGCCTGACTTTTATGAACCAAATGAGCCTCCATGTCGAAAGCCTGTCCTGAAATTAAATGTTCGCTTGGTTGATGAAAATGAAACTGTAATAGGTCGTATTTTTGTCCGTCGAGAATCAAATTGCTTCCTGGCTGATAATCTACACGGATCGTGCGATCGTTATTGATAATCTTGAGGGGAGTATCTTGGTAATTTATGGCTAAACTGCTCAGACGAGAGCTTGTAGTTGATTCTATATCGATGGGAGATTGTGCTTGTCCTAAATTACAAGCTGCAAATTCTGGATCTAGTTCTCCCCAAAAACCCGTTCCTGTCTTTCCTGTATAACTCCATGTACTTGCTATAGCTTTGGTAATGGGAAGGAAATTTAGAGCGATCGCTTCTGCAAGTAAAAGTCTGAATAAATCTCTACGTCTCAACTATCTATATCTCTGTCTCTAATATAAATTTAGGTCAATCCTCTTTATAGCGGTTCTTAGACTCATGAGGTACAAAGTCGATCCTTTTGAGGCAGAAGGCAGGAGGCAGAAGTAAGATGTACCTCACCACTATGAGAATTGCTATATACTGATTTAGTCTCATAAAACATCGATATAGGGAATCCGACAACTATTAATCAAAGCCTCTAATTTACTATCTGAAAATTCTGTTGCTTTACCTAATTGCTTCTGCTGTAGCTGCTCGAAAAACTCAACCGTATTTTCTGGCGGTAGCTGCTGCAAAGCCATCAGCAATTGAGTTGCTTGTTCTAACAAAAGCTCGACGTTAACCCCTTCATAGTCTGGCTGGTAGTCGCATAATCTTCTGACGGCTTCGCCCAAGAGAATAATTGCCCCTCTTAAATTATCATTGCTCAAATGGTAGCAACCGACTGCCACTTGCAAAATCCCTTGATAAAATCTTTTATCGGCTTCTTCTGCATCTACCCAAATAGCTTCCAGGGTGTCGTGGCAGGCATAGAACTGCTGCTGGTTGAATTCTTTAATTCCTCGCTCAAATTCAGGAGATGCTACCATTTATTTTGACTGATACTCTCGCACAGTAGTTTAGTAAAAGCTTGCTGTTACTGCATCTTCTCACAAAGCTGATTGATTTGTTCTGTGGTAATCGATCTTGTATCGCCAGCAAAAGCATTATCGGGGGTCAAAAATAACATACAGTGACATTTTTTCTCTTCCCGCATTGGTACACAGGGACAATTCCAGTAGGCTCTTTTTACCTCTGCCTCTTTATCTTTGTAATGACGACAGGGACACAAAGGCGAACCCAATTCTTGTTTATGTTCGGCTAACCCTTTGATTACCGCAGCAGTAACCCCCAAATTGCTACAAAAATAGGTGTCTGTGCGGCTGGCATATTTCTCGGCAAATTTTCTCATCGACTCTAAAGTTTTATCTTGATTTTTACCTGTCGATGTTGATTTTGGAGTGGTCATAATTATTGAGGTTGCGAGTTAAATATTTTGTGCTGGTACCGACGGTTTAGCTACGGTTTCGATTATCCTTAAATTCTCAGGATTACACAATATTTAGTTAAAGTCCGAGAGGTTAAAGAAAAATTATTAATCTTATATTCAGGGATTTCCAGATGTCAGAAATGTAAAATGTTAGTTATAAAGGATTTGTTATGTTGAATATCTGAGTTACTTTGGTGTATTTAATCGAAAATATTACGCAGATTTTAGTAAAAAATGTAAGCTATTTTACGTGCTTAATAAAAATTTAGTTTTAATTACAGCCAATTGTCAGCAAGGTTATAGTGCTTACAAAGAGCTTGTTTGACCTAGTTAACATCTAACGTATTGTTTCTTTTAGAAGCTATCTCACAATTCCAATATTTAAATAAGTTACTAATTAACTTTCATTATGAACTCATCCAGTAAAAGCAACAGCGATCGCTCTAACCACAGCGCAAATTCCAATATTGCTGAGTCTACTATCAGTGTTTTAATCGTAGACGACCAGAAAATGATTAGAGAAGGGTTAAAAGCTCTGGTCAAACCTGAAGAGGATATTGAAATTATTGGTGTTGCCGAAAATGGCGAACACGCTGTCAAACAGGTAGAAGCTCTCAAGCCAGATGTGGTCTTAATGGACATGGAAATGCCTGGCATGAACGGAATGGAGGCTACCAGGCTAATTTGCCAGCGTTTTCCTGAGGTCAAAATACTGGTTCTTAGTACCTTTGACACCCAAGAATACGTGTCTCGTTCCCTTAGTGCAGGAGCAATGGGCTATCTGCTCAAAGGTACTCCTGCTAAAGAGTTAACCGATGCAATCAGATCGGTTCATCGCGGTTACGCTCAAATTGGACCAGGAATCTACCGCAATCTGACTTTGCCTCAGCTAGCAGATACGGAAAAATTGCCAATGATGGCTTCGTCAGCCGCACAAACTCAAGAAGAAGCCCGTGCCGCAGCGTCATATCCCAAGGGCGAGCTGGTGACTACTCGCTCTGGCGCTGAAGTTGATGCGCTGGTCAAACGTAACCCTGCCTCAATTACAACTCGTAAATTCGAGCAAACCGTAATTCTTCGTCGTTCGCCCAAGTGGTCGAGAATTACTATGGGGGCAATTATGGGCGTAACCCTGTTTACTGTAATTTGGTCTTATTTTGCCAAAATAGAACAGGTAGTTCCAGCCCAAGGAAAGATACAGCCTAGTGGCAAGGTGCAGGAGATTCAAGTACCTACTAATGGGGTGGTAGAAGAAGTTAGGGTAGAAGAAGGCGATCGCGTAGAAAAAGGGGATGTTTTACTACTTCTAGATTCCACTACATCTCAAGCTCAAGTAGACTCTTTAAATCAGGTACAAAAGTCATTAACTCAAGAAAATAAGTTTTATCGGACATTACTGGCGGGAGATATCGACTCTACTAACGTCGATAGTGCGATCGCATCATTAGAAATCCCCCGCGAGATCGCTTATCTAACCCGCAACCGAGCCGAGCTAAAAGACGAAAACGATTTATTTCAAAATCTTTTGGGTAATTCTAGTACTAACCTTAATCCCGAGCAACAGGCAAGGTTAGAAACCTTTAGAGTAGACTTGTCTGAAAGAAGTGCTGCTGCCAAATTAGAGGTCGAGCAGCTAGAAAAACAGCTAGAGCAAAACAAAATTCAGCTAGAAGACACCAGAGCACAGGTAGCAACAAGCAAGCAAAATCTTCAAGAAATTAAGGAGCGCAACGCCGAAGCAAGAGCCCAGGCGCAGGAGAGTTTGGCTATTGAAGAAGAAACGTTAAAAGCGATCCTACCTGTATTTCAAGAAGGGGGACTTTCCAAAATTCAAGTAGACCAACAGCAGCAGCGAATTAACGATCGCAAAGCGGCAATGAATGATGCTCTCAAAGAGGGAAACCTAGAACGCGAACGTCAGCAACAAGAAGTAACCACTCTGCAAGCAGAAATTCAGCGTTTATTACAAGAAGAGCAAAGATTGACTCTAGATATTTCCCAATCCAGAAAGCAATTTAGTAATACCAATACGGCTTCGAGAAAAGATTTATTAGATCAGATGGCTGCTAATCGCAAGCGTATTTCTGAAATTGACAGTCAATTAAATAAAACCATTGTTGAAAACGATAAACGAATTGCAGAAATCAACAGCCAAATTGCTGGTGCGAAAGAAGAACTTAAGTATCGGACAATCAAAGCACCCGTAACTGGTGAGATATTCGATTTGAGGGCATACAGAGGCTATGTACCTCCTGCTGGCCAAAACGCTCCCCCAGTCTTAAAAATCGTGCCTACCGAAAATCTAGTAGCAGAAATATTTATTCGCCCTGAAGATATTGGCTTTGTCAAAAAAGGAATGGATACTGATGTGCGAATTAGTGCCTTTAACTTTAGCGACTACGGCGATATTGATGGTAAGGTCAAATTTATCAGTGCTAGTGCCTTGGAACCAGAACCTCCTTATGACTTTTTCCGCTATGTAGCTAAAGTTGGTTTGGAACAAGATTATTTGCTGATCAATGGAGAAAAGCAATTTATTCAACCAGGTATGGACGTTCAGGCAAACGTGCGTATTAATAAGGATCGCACCGTAATGCAACTATTCACTAGTAAATACAAAGGTGGATTGGATAAATTCCAAGAAGTTGAATAATTTAAGCAGATTTATTTAATCTGTTTACAAGTAAATTTATCCTTTAGAGACAGATGGCAAATTTGATTCTGGAGGATAAATTTTTTTTGGTTGAAAAAAACAGAATTCTAAAAAATTTTAGCAGCAAAATCGCAGCCATCATCCCAATACCTGAGATTTAATTTACTTTTTTCTATCAAGCAGAAAACAAAATTAAACAATTGGAAGTGAAGACTGCGGACAAAGCCATGAGGCTTATCGCTTTCATATAAATTTGTTTGTATAGTAATCAAGATGTTTTAAATCTTAATTCACGAGCGTATATTGTCAAAAACAATACTTAGTATTTATTGAGATTAATACCAGCTTCTTTTGCCATTTCGCCAATACCCTTTTTTTCTAAAGTTTTGATTGCCTTAGTGGAAAGACGCAATCTTACCCAACGATTGCCTTCTGCCCACCACACTCTTTTCCACTGTAGGTTAACGCCCTGTAGCTTTTTAGTACGACGGTGAGAGTGAGAAACCGCCATTGCGTTGTTAGCTTTTTTGCCTGTCATTTGACATCTGCGAGCCATGATTATCCTCCGATTGTATTTCACGATCTATAATTATAGCCAAACTTAGGCTGAGGCTCTAATTTAATTTCAAATTTGAAGCCTGTCCAGATTGTAAGTTTTGCTCCTAAGAAAACGAGCTATTTTTCAAACAGCTATAGTTTGGTAAATGCGTGTTGTTACTTTAGCCACTCTTTGCATTGCTTCAGCAATTTCTGATTCCGTTGCAGTCAAACTGATTCTTAGGCACTGTTGTTTGTGTTGCCAATCTTCTTTTAAGCCAGGAAAGAAGGTACTTCCAGGCACGGCAATTACCCCTGCTTGTTTTAATTCTTGGTAAAATTCCCAGTCTGTCATGGGTAAATTATCTAGCCACAACCAACCAAATATTGCCCCCTCTCCTTTATGCAGATACCAAGGAATATCTTTGGGCATTGCCGCATCCAAGGTGTCTTCTAATACTTGAATTTTATGCTGGTAATGTGGGCGAATCACAGTTTCTGCAATATAAGCCAGTTTGCCAGAAGCGATCGCTTTAGCGGCGATCGCCTGTCCGTATCTAGAAGAATGAATGCAGGCGTTAGTTTGAAATGACTCTAAAATTTCAATCAATTTGGAGTTGCCGAGCGCAATCCCAATTCTTTCTCCTGGCAATCCTGCTTTGGATAAACTCATGCAATGGATAATATTATTGCCAAATTGAGGAGTCATAGGAGTAAAGTTGAGAGCAGGAAAAGGCGGTGCATATGCCGAATCCACTAAAACTGGTACGCTATGCTCAGCAGCCATTCTAGCTATTTTATTTACCTCTAAATCGCTAATTACATTGCCTGTAGGATTAGAAGGACGAGAAAAAATTACGCAGCCAGTGCGCTGGTTAATTTGCAATCGACTAAAATCAGGACGATATTTGAAACGATGCCTATCTTCATCAATTTCCAAAGTTGGCTTGTAGGCTAATAAAGCTTCTGGAGTCAAGCTAACCCCTCCGTAACCCGTATAGTCTGGACTGAGGGGCAGCACAATTTGTTTCAAGTCTTCCGATGTAGTGTAGCCACCAAAGGCATTAGCAGCGTACAAATATAGAGCTTGAGAACCTCCCGTAATCAAAACATTGCGCTCGTTTAACTCCCAACCATAACGAGTATTAAAGTCATTAATTACAGCCTCGATTAAAGGTGCATAACCTTGAGATGAGCCATAACGACATACGACTTCTCCGTATTCATCGCTATCGAGTAATTCTTGGGTACAATCCCGCCATAGCTGCTCGACTTCAGGCAAAATAACGGGGTTTCCCGCACTAAGATTGATAAACTCTCTTCCCGCACTGTTTCTCAAAGTTTCGATAATGTCTTTCATGATTGCTCTAACACCCGTTAGTTGAGACATTTGCGAACCAAATTGAGACAGATCGGGATTCATAAATAGCCACCCACAAATTAACTAGAAGCAGAGATTGTCTCGCTAATTTTACCTTGAGGAGGAATGATTCTAAATTACACTTTTAACTAAAAATATGTACCAATAGTCTTAATAACTGGTGTTACGCGCCAGCTAGTTAGTTGAAACTGAGATTGGGGACTGGGGACTGGGGACTGGGAATAAAATAGCTCCGTAGCCAGTCAATTCCCAATCTCTAATCCCTAATCCCTAATCCCTAATTCCTAATTCCTAATCCCTATTTTTACAGATGAATTGATGCGTAACATCAGTTAATAATATAAAGACAGACACATTAAAACCAAAAGCATAAAGTTCAATAACTCCGCCCTGGTAAAGCGAGGACGGAGAATGTCAAACCCAGTTGACTTGAAAAGTTGAATAGACCTATAGCCTAATTATCTAACAGACTTCCGAATATCTCCCTAGTTCGGATTATCTCTAAAATTCCTGGGTGGAATTTCATCTCAAAGGTGGACATGGTTAGTTAGGTGGTCGAAGGGACGTACTAAAAGTACAAACACTATATGCGGCAAACCGTCGCCTTTATATGGGATTATCTCCAAATGCAACGAGTACCAGTAATAGACAAAAATGGCAATCCACTAATGCCGACTAAAAGCTCTCGCGCCCGAAGAATGGTTCGAGACGGCAAGGCGGTAGGCAAACGAAATAAGCTAGGCATCTATTACATTCAGCTAGTAGACGAACCCAGTGGTAGAAAAAAACAGAATATTTCAATTGGGCTAGACCCAGGTCAATATTATTCGGGTATAGGCTTGCAAAGTAGCAAATTTACTCTGTTTACTGCTCATTTGTTCTTGCCGTTTAAGACAGTCAAAAAGCGCATGGAACACCGTCGAATGATGCGACGTTCTAGACGAAGCAGAAGAATTAATCGCAATATTCCTTTTGCTCAAAGAGCGCACAGACAAAAGCGTTTTTCAAATCGTCGAGGAAATAAATTAGCACCGAGTATTAAAGCTAATCGATTACTTGAAATTCGGGTAATAACTGAGGTAGCTAAACTCTATCCTATTGCCTCAATTGTCTACGAGTACGTCAAAGCTAAAACACTACCTGGCTGTAGTTTTTCACCTGTTCAGGTAGGTCAAAAATGGGCGATAGAACAACTATCTAAAATAGCACCCATCGTAACTAAATTTGGCTGGCAGACTTCTAACCTTAGAAAACATCTTGGCTTGCCCAAGCAAAAGCTGAACAAATCTGAATCTGTTCCAGCAACTCATGCTGTTGATGGCGTAACGCTTGCTGCCAGCCAGTTTATCGACTACCTACCTTTTGAGAACTCTGAAGGTAGAGGTCACTGCTGGCAGGGAAAGGTAGGGATAACTAATGCTCCGTTTTTCGTAATTCGTAGACTACCTGTTTCTCGTAGACAGTTACATCTGATGCTGCCAACGAAAGGAGGGAAGCGTCGCAAATATGGCGGAACGACTACCAGGCAAAATGTTCGTAAAGGAGATTATGTTGAGGCAGAAAAGGCTGGTGTTATCTACCAAGGCTGGTGTTCTGGAGACACGGCAAGACAGGTAAGCGTTTCTAGTGCTGCCTGGAAGCGTATCGGTCAGTTCACGGCTACCAAAGTAAGGTTGTTGCGACGAGCAACAGGATTGATTTGTATACAGGAAGAGAAATTTTTCGTCGCAGTATAATTTGCTGGTTTCGATTCCTCTCACACTTGCTAATCACGAAGTGTGAGTATCCTCTCAACTTTTATGATGAAAACAGTAATTATTACTGGTGGAAATAGTGGTTTGGGTTATGCTTGCGCGCGAGAAATTGCTCGAAATGATAATTGGCACATTATTTTAGCCTGTCGCAATTCAACTAAAGCCAACCGAGCAGTACTCCGACTCAAGGAAGAAACAAAAAGCGATCGCATCAAGGCTCTCAATTTGGATTTAGCCGACTTCTCTTCAATACGTTCTTTTGCCACAAAATGGAGCGATTGCGATTTGCCACCTTTGGGTGCATTAATTTGCAATGCAGGAGTACAATTTGTCCGACGACAAACCTATACCCAAAATGGCATGGAAACAACTTTTGCTGTCAATCATCTAGGGCATTTTTTGTTAGTCAACTTACTATTGTCTGAATTGATTCCTCCTGCCAAAATTATTGTGGTTAGCAGCGATACTCACGATTCTAATAAGACAACAGGAATGCCCCAGCCTTATTTTCGCAATCCCGATCTAATGGCATATCCTCAAGAAGACCCCGCTCTGAAAAACAAAAATGTGGGAGAACTCGGACGAATTGCTTATACTACTTCCAAGCTTTGCAATGTTTTATTTGCCTACGAACTGAATCGCCGTCTTCAACAAGCAAAAAAGTCAGATATCAAAGTCAATGTATTTAATCCTGGCTTGATGCCAGGCTCTGGCTTGGCTCAGGATTATACGCCAATGGCAAAATTCGTTTGGCATAACATTCTGCCAATTTTGTCTCGCTTTATACCCAATGTGAATACCATAGAAACTGCTGGAGAAGCCTTGGCTAAACTACTATTAGATCCAAACTTGGATGAGGTTTCTGGTAAATACTTTAGTGGGTTTAAACAAATCGATTCTTCCCAAGAATCTTACGATCGCAGTTTGGCACAGAGACTTTGGAATGGCAGTATTGAGTTAACTAGCTTAACTCCAGAAGAAACTATGTTGAACGCTCAAATAGGACGATAAATATGGAATATCGTCATAAATGAGTTGGGTAGCCAGGATCGAGATAAATACAGCGAAGCCTATATCTTAAAGGAACTTTATCGATTATAGTTATCATGAACTGGAGCGAAATCTTGAACATTTTCGATTTTGTCCGTACAATGTATAGACAAGTACGGACACTTTACTCAAATGAAAGCTAAAAATAAGGTAGATTTTAGGATTGACTCAGAAACTTTAGCCTTGATAGACAATGCAGTAGAAGTATTGGGTACAAACCGCACACAATTTATGGTTGAGGTCGCCAAGAATAAAGCCGAGGAAGTCTTACTTGATCGCAAGATATACTTTCTGGATGAAGCGGACATAGATTATATAAACAACCCTAACCCCAAAGCCGATCCAATTTTAGTTGAATTATTTGAGAGAAAAAAAAGTTGGGATTAAGATGTACGTCTCCACAACCTCTTAGTTCAGATTTTAATTTGGATGACTTTTGTTGCGAAGAAGAATCTTTAAATATTTGGTTAAAACAAAAGGCATTAAAAAATCAAGTCGGCAATGCCAGTAGAACATTTGTGATTTGTCTGGAAAATACCAATAGAGTAGTGGGGTATTATTCTTTACATACAGGTTCTATATTTCCCAAACTGGTAAACGCTAAAACCAGAAGAAATATGCCCGATCCAATCCCTGCTATTTATTTGGGTAGACTGGCTGTAGATAAAAAATATACAGGGCAAGGATTATCTACAGACTTGATTGTGGATATTTATTGTAGAGTTGTGAGAATATCTAAGGATGCTGGGTTTAAGGTGTTGGCTGTAAATGCACTTAACTTAGGAATTGTTTCCTACTATAAAAAGTTTGGTTTTATTCAATCTAAAAGCGAGCCTTTACTTTTATACAAAAGCTTAGCGGAGATTAGTAAGAGCTATCAAGCAGCAAATATTGATTGATTTACAATACATCGAGTTTGGGTAATGACTGAACTAAAATTAAAGCCATGCGATCGCTGTAAGAATTTGGTAGATATTCGCTATCGCGTTCAGTATCAAGAACTGTCGGATTGGATTTTGGTTTGCCCTGACTGCTGGCAGACAGTCAAAAGCCAGCCCCAATATCGCTATGGTGGAACGTGGAAGGCAAAAACCAAAAATACTAAGAGAACCCATAAAAAATAAGACTGGAACGAACCCTTATCAAAAATGCTCATCCCAGTTTGATACTTTGCTTGTTTTTAGTAGTTATAGTTACTGCGAGTAACAACCGAACATCAAAAATCTATCGACTCACTTCAATTCCTCTTTCTCGAAGTTGCTGCATAAAAAACTCTTCCAAAGAAGGACGAGCCAAATGAATACTAACTAGGCTGGCATCGGCACTATCTAAATGACTGACAAATCGATCTGGATCGACTTTTAGCTGACCGTGCCATTTGTTATTTTCGTGAGTCAGATTGCTCATCCAGGGCGAAAGAGATTCAGAATTGCCGCCTTTGACAATTGCTTGATAAGCATCGCTCGTTCCTAACAGTTCGTCTAAAGATCCCTGACAGATAAGTTCTCCCAAAGCCAAAAAAGCAATGCGATCGCAAATTTGCTCGATGTCAGATAAAACGTGAGAGTTAAAAAAGATCGTTTTTCCCTGTTGCTTTAAAGACAAAACAATTTCTCTCAATCGATAGCGTCCCATGGGATCTAGTCCCGACATCGGCTCGTCTAAAAATACAATTTCAGGATCGTTAATCAAAGCCTGTGCCATAGCCACCCTCTGCAGCATTCCTTTGGAATACTGTTTGAGCTTCTTTTTGCGAGCCGTCGATTGAGCTAGTCCCACCAGATCTAATAGCTCGACGATTCGCTTGCGCTGTTGTTTTTTGGGAATTTGGAACAATCCCGCCACAAACTCTAAAAACTCCCATGCAGTCAAGAAATCATAAATATAGGCATTTTCTGGCAGATAGCCGATTTTTTGTTTTACCTGGCGATCGCCGATTGGCTTGCCCAAAATAACGGCTCTACCCGTAGAAGGGCGAGTAATACCCAGCAAAGTTTTTAACAAGGTTGTTTTGCCAGCACCATTGGGTCCTAGTAACCCAAAAGTTTCTCCTCGATAAATGCTCAGAGAGCAATTCTTTAGCGATTCGATTTTTTGATTCATCCAAAAGCCAGTACGGTAGATCTTGCCTAAGTTCCAAGTTTGCACCACTGGCATAGAATCTGGGGAAGAGGAATTTGACGATAAATCAGTAGCAGAACCCATAGATAGCAGTTACAGAAAAGTATTGTTTAGCTTTATGTTTCCCTAAAAGCAACCGTTAATTAACATTTTGACTTGGCTTATTGGCGATCTAGATTCTGGCAAGATTATCTTTTCATCAAAAAAATACCAAAAAAGTAAGTAATTTCACTTATGGTAAATATAGCTGACCCACCATAACTAAACCTAAAACTTTAAAACTACCGAATGGCAAATGAAAATTTTATTTGTGATTACCAGGGCTGATGCCATGGGAGGAGCGCAAGTTCACGTCAAGGATATGGCGATCGCTCTGCAGGAAGATCGACATCAAGTTTTAATCTTGACGGGTCAGCAAGGCGTATTCAACGAAGATCTTAGACAAGCTGGTATCAAATCTATTCCTTGCGAATCTCTCCGAGAACAAATCAATCCTTTTTTAGATGGTAAAAGTTTACGCTACATACTTCATATAATTTCTGAGTTTAAACCCGACCTGATTGCTGCTCATTCCAGTAAAACTGGCATTTTAGGTCGACTGGCTGGCAAAATGTCTCAAATACCCTGCGTGTTTACCGCTCATGGTTGGTCGTTCACAACAGGCATCCCCCAACCCCATCGCACTATCTATCGCATGCTGGAAAAAGCTGCTTCATCTTTGACAGATCGAATTATCTGTGTTTCTGATTACGATCGCGACATCGGTATTCAAGCAGGAATGAATCCCGCACGACTGACTACCGTGCTTAACGGGATGAAAGATACTACTGCTAATCTAATGGCAAATCCACTAAAAAAAGGCAAAATCAAAGTAGCTGCGGTTGCTTGTTTTGATCGCCAGAAAGATTGTGCAACTTTAATTGAAGCTTTCCAGGGTTTAGATGCAGAACTAATCCTAATCGGTGACGGACCCACCATACTAAAAACTCAGCAGCAGGTTCAAAAGCTTGAGATGATTAAGCAAGTAAGGTTTCTCGGTTTTCGTCAAGATATCGCTCAAATTTTAGCCGAGGTTCAAATATTTGCTTTAATATCCAATTGGGAGGGATTGCCCTGCAATATTATTGAAGCCATGCGAGCTGGTTTACCTGTAGTCGCTTCTGACGTTGGCGGAGTCAAGGAAATTGTGATCGATAATCAGACAGGGTATGTAATTCCTCGCGGTGATGTTGCAACCCTTCGACAAAGGTTAACTTACCTGATCGCCAATGAATCAGCAAGAGCTAGCATGGGCATTTTGGGTCGTCAAAAATACGAATCAGAACTTACTTTTCAACACATGTACGAACAAACACTCTCAGTATACAGACAAGCGTTAGCAGATAAATCTGAAATCGCTGTAGCAAAATGACTATCAAGCTCTAATTAGCTTCTACTTAGAGAGTGAACTGAGCCAAGAACAAGAAAGAAAGCGGATGTTGGATGAGACTTTAGTCGGACAAAGACGCAATTTGGAAAACCGCCGCGAAATACTGCACCAATACCAGCAAGTGTTGGAGAGCAGAAAAAATGCTAGTACTCAAATTCTGTAGTTCGGGATTGATTAAAATATAAAAAATATTAGAACCAAGAGTGGAAAATTTTTCTTTTGCTCTTGGTTTTCTGTATATTCATCAACTGACCAAAATCAAAACTCAGCATTGTTGTATGGAACCAGAATTTTTACGCCAAGGTATCCAGCTGACTCGTAACGGCGATCATCAAGCAGCGATCGCCTTTTTCGACCGAGCGATCGCTTCTGGTAATAGTGCTTCTCTGGCTTATTATTATCGAGGACTAGCCTGTTATGAAAGCGGAGATATCGATCGAGCGATCGCAGACTACAATCGAAGTCTCGATTTAGATCCAAATCTAATAGAAGCTTACTTTAGCCGAGCTAGGGCATTTTTGGCTTTAGACAATATTCAAAGCAGTATTATTGATTTGCAGGTAATTCTAAGTCTCGATCCTAGTTATGACAAGGCTTATAAACTTAGAGCTAATATTTGTCTTCGGACACAGGAGTACGATCTGGCAATCGACTATCTCAAACAGGCAGGAAAAATTTATCTAGCTCGTCAAGATAAAGAAAGCTGTCGATTTTGCATTGCCAGGATTCGTCAGATCGAACAGCAAAAAATTGAAGCTAAAGGAGGTGTAACCAATGCCATGTTTCTACAACAAATACAGCAAAAAATTAGTCAGGGTAATTTGGGAGAAGCTTTTCGGGACTGCAATTGGCTGATAAAGCTAGATCCTTATGATGCTTTAGCCTATCAGTATCGAGGAACTATTAGCGTCGAGCTCAAAGAATACGAAGAGGCAAAACAAGATTTGGCAAAAGCTGCTCGATGTTTTCGCTCTCAAGGGAATGTTGCCGAGTCAGAAAAATTAGAAAGGCGTTGCCTGGAATTAAAATTAACTCGTTCCTACGAGCAAAGCGTTAGTACACACGCTAATATTCCTCAGCTCGTTCGTACGAGTCATCCTCAAAATGCTTTACAAAATCAGCTTTATGTTTTGGTGGGTAATTGGAACATCGCTCAAAGCTTGGTAGAAAGACTTATGCAACGCTATCCAGGAAAAACGGATGTCTGGTACTGGGAAAAAGCTATCTACGATATCAAACGCGATCGCTTGTAGTATTTTCTATTCATTAAAAGCCCAAAAAATAGGGTAGAGAAATTTGTGCTTCTCTAACCCTCTGTGACTTATATGGTTGTATTGATATTTTGGGTACTAAATATTCGATTCAAACTGGCAAGTTAGAGGACAAGAAGCATATACGGGAGTATGAGCTAAATTGTTTTGTCCGTGTAGCCAGCTTAACCAGCTTACCTGCTCGGGATGAATCCCTTTTAGAGCTAAAATCGCAGCACTAAATAGAACAACTCCAATATTGATAGCAAAAATACTTCCTGCTACCACAAGCACTGCACTAGCGGGAATAACAGTTTGCAAAATTATGGTTGCTAAAAGACCAATTGTGACAACTAAAGCACCTACAGGAAAGCCTACTACTAGCAAGCAAACTGTAAGGGTGAAACTCCAAATTAAAAAGCTTTTGATTAAATCTAAGTAACTATTCTTTTGTACTAATTCCATTATTTTATTTTAAGACTAAACAACAACAACAAAAAAAGATACTTTGAGCGGCAATTTGCTCTTCCGTATCATTGTCTTATAAGTATAAGAAACTCCAATGTCTAAAACAATTTTTTTAAATATAATTTTACATTTGTCTAAATTATTGCTTGGTTTTTATTAGCTTTTATGTCATGTTTTTGCGATCCCCAAGCTTTTGTCGAGGAATTAGACTATTTTATAATGTATTTGAAACTATAGCTTATGTAACCAAATGTTATTTAATTTTGAATATCTAGCTACAGCACTCATCTAAGTATTTTTACTTACGCGTTAATACAAATACATTTTTGGATGGCAATAAAAATCTGTAAAAATCAGTTAATACTAAACTAGTGAATCTATTAAAATTTAAAAAAATGAAATCAAGTATTTTAAATATAGTAACTATTTTATTTTTTTTATAATACAAAAAGAAGGTTGATTAAAGTGAGAGCGAACCGATAAAGCTCGAATCAGATAGGTCTTGTTGTCCCAGGTAGACTTGTTAGAAACTCAAAAAAGATGGGCATACTAAGCAGAGAAAGTATGCTAATAAAACAACAATAAAAAAAATGAATCATAACCCAGGTTCGCGACCACTGCCTCCTCCTCCTCCATCAACTTTGGGTAAAACAAACAGTGGTTTATCAGCGACATCATCAGAGATCCAAGACTCAAGCCTTAGAAAAACTTCAGCTGAGACTAGGGCAGAGACTAAAACAATTCGTCCCAAACGTTCTTCTGGACAGCCGTCTCTGGAATACATTATCAAAAAGGCTTACGAACAAGGATATTCAGACATACATTTAGGAGTGGAGGAAGTACCGCGGATGCGCGATCGCGGCGAAATGACTCCCACAGAATATCCCAAAACCGATTTGAATACTTTCATGAGTTGGATACATGAAGTACTTACTGATGAGGAAGTAGAAAGGTTTAAAACTGAATTAGAGTTTGATGGCGCGACTCAATACGACTTTGCACGAGTCAGGATTAATATCTTCGATACTTTAAGAGGTCCTGCACTAGTCATGCGTTTGATTCCGCTAAAGATTTTAACTATGGAGCAGTTAGGTCTTCCGCCAGTTTTCCAAGATATTTCTGATGCCCATAAAGGATTGGTTTTGGTTACAGGTCCTACAGGTTCGGGTAAGTCCACCACTATGGCAGCGATGGTAGACTACATCAACAACGAGCATGCCAAGCACATTATCACTATCGAAGATCCAATTGAATTTGTACATCAAAGCAAACGCTCGTTGATCAAGCAAAGAGAAGTCGGAATTAATACTCTCAAGTTTGATAATGCTTTAAAAGCATCCTTAAGGGAAGATCCAGATATTATTCTGGTTGGGGAAATGCGCGATCGCGAGACTGTTAACACTGCCCTTAAAGCAGCACAGACAGGTCACTTGGTTATGGGAACGCTACACACCAACAGCGCGGTTAAGACTATCGAAAGGATTTTGACTCTCTATAGTGCCGAAGAGCAAGATGCGATGCGAACTGCTCTTTCCGAATCTCTGGTTGCTGTAATTTCTCAAGGCTTGTGTCGAACTACTGACGGCAAACGGGCAGCATATCATGACATTATGGTGAATACTGAAACCGTTAAAGATTACATCAAACAAGGTCGCTACGATGAGATCCATAATTTGATGTTAGATGGTGAATATGACGGTATGATTACTACCAATCAAGCACTATTCCGTCTTTATGAAGAAGGAAGAATTACCGAAGAAGTTGCGATGGAAATGTCTCCGACGGCTAATGAAATGGCAATGATGCTTCGAGGCAGAGTTTAAAGTTGCAAGACTGGCTTTATAAGAGAACAACAAGATATGATGCCATTGAGAGTTCAATCGTGTTTTTAACCAATTATCAAAATTGACGGACAGACCATCTTTTTTACCGAACATATTTAAAGGCATTGCTTTGTTTACCCCTGGGGGAGATTTAATTTACGGTATAGATCCCAATAAGCAAGCTCAATGGCACAGCAACCTGTGTATTGAGATGCAAAAAATTTGGAATTTAGACTATTCTCCCCACTTCCTGGTACCTGGATATACTGCTACTGTCGAACATTGGCTTAATCCTCAAACACAGCAAATAGAAACGATTGCCGAAGCCTATCCTCCTGTAGAACAATATATTCCCTTATTGCAAGTATTATTTAATTTAGAAGTCACGACTAAGTGGCATATTGCACCTTGGCAAGAAGAACACTGCAACCGCGCCATAATTGAAACTTATAAATCTGACTTTCCTCAGCTTTGGGAACGAAAAGATTTAATTATTCGCCTAGATCCCAAACATCATAGCTTACCAAGCATTAACGATAATCGTATTAGTGCCAGTCAAAATCTGACATTTGGTTCCGCAACTATCGATCGCCATAGCAGTTATGTTTTGCATCTATATATCGACAGCGATCGCTCTGATACGGAGCAAACCCTAAGTCGCATCCATCAGCTTCTAGAACGAGGTTTAAATAGTCCTTACAGCCTCAAAGTAATAGATGTCAACCAAAATAATCAACAAGCAGCAGCGAATAAAATTCTTGTAACGCCTACTTTAATGAGAGTTTCGCCCAAGCCAAGGCGACGAATAGTAGGACAATTAGATGATATTCAAAGAATTCTCAAAATTATTACTAGTTTTTAGAATTGTTACTGAAACTGCTAATTTTATGTTGATTGTAATTTGTGGTGCCACTGCTAGTGGAAAGTCTAGCTTGGCTTTAGAAATAGCTCGCCGTCTGGACTCAATCGTAATCAGTGCTGATTCTAGGCAAATCTATCGAGAATTTGATATTGGTACGGCAAAACCATCGTTAGAAGAACAAAAATTGATTCCTCACTATCAAATTGATATTTGCGAACCAACGGAAATTTTGACCTTAGCAGAGTATCAAGAACAAACCAACGCAATAATCAACAATCTTGGCGGAGAGCGACCAATACTATTAGTTGGCGGTACAGGACTATATTTAGATTCGATTGTTAAAGGATTAAAAATTCCTCGAGTATCTCCCCAACCAGAATTAAGATCGCAACTATTAAAAATCGGACAGACTCAGACTCATGCTTGGTTATCTAAAGTCGATCCTGTCGCCGCCAGCAAAATACACTTGAACGATCGCTTTCGGACTTTGAGAGCATTAGAAGTCTTTTATGTGACAGGAACACCTATTTCCGCACAACAAGGAGAAAATCCGCCCAGTTATCCTATTTTCCAAATTGGCTTAGATTGCAGTATTCCCGATTCAGATCGGCGGATCTCAATTCGCACCAATCAAATGATCGAGATGGGGCTGGTAGAAGAAGTAAACTATCTTTGCCAAAAGTATGGTGCAGATTTACCCTTATTGAACACTTTGGGCTATGCCGAAATCAAACAATATTTGGCAGGGGATATAGATTTGGATGAAGCAATTTCTTCAACCATTACTCATACTCGTCAATTTGCTAAAAGACAGCGTACCTGGTTCAGAAAAAATAGGCAAATTAACTGGTTTGATAATACTAGTCAGGATTTA
>JBCDCO010000059.1:0-22573 GCA_039181635.1 Cyanobacteria bacterium P01_G01_bin.19
TAGCATTAATCATGAAACGAAATCTCTGATTACCAAGTTTCTTTTAGAATGCCATCGATCGCGATTGCGGAGCTAGCCGAAGGCATCGCATTTCTGGCAGTTTTGACTAGTACAATTGCTCACCTTAACAGGGGTAGAGCTAAAAGCTTAGAGCTAAAAGCTACCTCAACAATTCAATTTTGTTAACCCGAACTCAAGTCAAATTAGTGTTGAAGGCGAACAGTTACTCATAAGAAGAAATTGTAAAACGGTGTATAAACCTGAAAGGCTTCTACTAAACTTACAGTTAGAGTTCGCGCTGATATAAAAATTTATGGACAACTTCAAACTTTGGCAACGTTACCAAGATTGGCTTTACTACGACCAAGATTTAGGAATTTACTTAGATATTAGTCGAATTACTTTTGATGATGCCCTCATATCAGAATTGAAACCAAAGTTCGACAAAGCATTCAAAGACATCGATGCTTTAGAAGGTGGCGCGATCGCCAACCCTGATGAAAATCGTATGGTCGGTCACTATTGGTTGCGCGACCCCGATCTTGCTCCCACAGCCGAACTAAGACAAGATATTATCGACACCAACAACAGCGTAATTGATTTTACCAATAAGGTACACAGTGGAGAAATTCATCCTCCCAGCGGTGCCAAGTTCACCGATATTCTGTCTATTGGTATTGGTGGATCGGCTCTTGGTCCTCAGTTTGTCGCCCAAGCACTCGCGCCCAATGATGCACCCCTACAAATTCACTTCATTGACAACACAGATCCTGGCGGGATAGATCGGGTAATTGCAGGAATTGGCGATCGCCTCAACACTACTTTAGTATCAGTTATCTCTAAGTCGGGTGGCACGCCCGAAACTCGCAACGGAATGTTAGAGGTAAAAAAAGTATATGCCGATCTCGGTCTTGACTTTGCCGCTCATGCTTTTGCCATTACAGGAAAAGGTAGTAAGTTAGAAGCGATCGCCGAAAGAGATGGCTGGTTAGCAATTTTCCCCATGCGCGACTGGGTTGGTGGTAGAACTTCAGAACTATCTCCTGTCGGTTTGGTAGCCGCTGCTTTACAAGGAATTGATATCAAAGCTATGTTGCAAGGAGCAAAAGCGATGGATGCTCTAACTCGCCAGCATAGTCTCAAAGATAATCCTGCGGCACTATTGGCAATGGCTTGGTACGCAGCGGGACACGGTAGAGGCGAAAAAGACATGGTGATTTTGCCCTACAAAGATAGTTTGCTGCTCTTCAGCCGCTATCTCCAGCAGCTAATTATGGAGTCTTTAGGTAAGGAAAAAGACCTAGACGGCAATGTAGTCAATCAGGGTATTGCCGTATATGGCAATAAAGGTTCTACCGATCAACATGCCTATGTCCAGCAGTTAAGAGAGGGAGTTAACAACTTCTTTTTGACCTTCATCGAAGTACTGCAAGATCGCAAAGCTGATTTTGTTGAAATTGAACCAGGAATTACTTCTGGCGACTATCTCAAAGGATTTTTACTCGGTACTCGCACTGCTTTGAATGATAAGCAACGAGACTCTATCACCATCACCATTCCCCAAGTTGATGAGCGTATTGTCGGTGCTTTGATCGCGCTATACGAACGAGCGGTCAGTATTTATGCTTCTTTAGTAAATATCAATGCTTATCACCAGCCAGGAGTAGAAGCAGGAAAAAAAGCTGCTGCTTCGGTACTCAATACCCAAAAACAAGTGGTCGAAACCCTTAAACAGTCTTCTTCCCCTCTATCTTTAGAAGATCTATCTGTTAGAGCTGGATTAAAAGAAGAAATAGAAACGGTTTATAAAATCGTACGTCATCTCGATGCCAATGAAAGAGGTATATTGATTGACGGCAATATTGGCAAGCCTAGTACGGTTAAAGTTTCTTGGAAAAGCTAAGGTTAGCTATCAGCTATCAGCTATCAGCTATCAGCTATCAGCTATCAGCCTGAGAATAAAAGCGATCGCCTAAAAGTATTCAAGGGCGATCGCTTTTTCAATTAATTACACCGATCTCTTCACTGGTTTTTTATTTGGGGTTTGAGGAGTGAATCTATCAGCTAAAAGCTAAGAGCTAAAAGCTTTTAAGCAGAGACGTTAACAAATCTAAGTTTTTTAGCAAGCTTTATTTAGGCAGTTGAGGTAAAACAACCGTAAATGTACTTCCCTTGCCCAAAACACTGTCTACAGTAATTTGTCCTCGATGATTGTCTACGATTGCCTTGGCGATCGCTAGCCCCAAACCCGCACTGGTGGGCGTATCTATGTCTCTTTTGGCAGAGCGAGCAGGATCGGCACGATAAAAGCGATCAAATATACTGGCTATGGCATCATCTGGGATACCTTTGCCATTGTCTTTTACTTTTATCTGTAGCTCGTGCTGACGGCTATTTTCTCTAACTCTGATTGACTTGGGGGAAGATTTGACTATTTCTAACTCCACTTCCACCGAAGCATCAGCAGCATCTTGAGAATTGATTGGGCGATCTGTATGTTCGATCGCATTAGCAATTAAATTAGTAAACAAGCGCGATAGCCGATCCCAATCTCCCTGGATGGTAAAGATTTCCTCTTCATCGATTTCCTCTTCTAACTCTGGTTCGACTATGTGAAGCGAGAGAAATAGCCCCTTCTGGGTTGCCGCAATGCGTTGCTCTTCAATTACATCAATCAGTAGGGCATCTAACGGTACGGGTTGCCATTCTTGCTGCACTATACCGCTATCCGAACGAGCTAAAAATAGTAAATCGTTAACCAAGCGTCCTAACTTTTGCGTCAGGCGTTCGATGATTTGTAGCTGTCGTTGCTGCAGTTGGGGTTCTGCTTCGGGATAAGCTAGAGCCATTTGAACGTTAGTTTGAATTGTCGCGATGGGATTGCGTAGTTCGTGGGAAGCATCGGCAGTAAACTGCTTCAAACTGTTGTAGGAAACTTGTATCGGTTCGATCGCAATTCCTGATAAGAACCAGCCGATTGCGGCGACAGAGATAATCATCAGGCTAATACCCACAATCAAATCTTTGATCAACCGATCGATCGGTTTGGTTACTTCAAACCAAGGATGACTTACTCTTAGGTAGCCTAGCAAGCGATGCTCTAGCTCAACTCTTTGGACTATTTGACGTAATACTCGGTCTTTACTTAAATATACTGTTTCTCCACTACGATGAAAATGGAAGGGATAGTTTAGTTGCTGTTCAAAAGTAGACCAAAGTAGCTTTTCTTCGGGATCGAACCACTCTAGATCTATGCGGTCATCTTCGAGCGCATCGACATTCTTATTAAAACTTGCATCAACGTTTACCCCATATCTACCTTTTGTCTCGGCTAAAGGCTGAATGACCAAAGAGCGATCGACTACTTCAACTACATGTTTTAAGGTATCGTCAATTCGGTCTACCAAAGTAGCGCGGACATAGGAGTAAACGCCAATTGCAAATAGCAAAAGCAAAACCGCCGTTACGGTGGTATACCAAAAAGCCAGACGACGGCGAGTTGATTGAAATAGTAAGTTCATTGACGAAGTGTTGAATGTCGATCGTTTGATGTTGAATAATAAAAAGAGAATAATATATCTACTTTTAAATTTCTCAGATAATGCAAGACTTTTTTCAAAACGTTTCTCGCTACCCCCGCTACATGATTAGCCTGATTGCAGGAATATTTTGGTTTTTCTTCGAGCAGCTTCGACCTTTCCTCAAAAATCCCGTTACGGCGATCGCTGTAATTGGGCTTTTAGTTGGTGGTTTTGCCATGTTGTATCTGACTTTAGAAGCTATGTTGGGAATAAGCTAATTCTGTCTACTGCGGGGCGTTCTTTCTTGGCAAAAGCAAGAGAGGACACAAATAAATTCTGCTTGTTGTTTAAAATAAAAGCTAGTAGCTAAAAGCTAGTAGCTCAATATTCAAGAAGCTAATTTATCAGCACTGACTAATGATTCCCATTAATGACGAAAATCCCACCCCAACCACGCCAGTTGTGGTTTATGCCTTGATTGCAGTTAATGTGGTGGTTTTTCTCCATCAACTGACTTTGGGTGCGGGAATGCAAGATTTTTTTCAGCTTTATGCTGTAATTCCCCGACAGTTAAGTGCGAGCTTTGATGGAGCGATTTCCAATCAGCCAGTCCCCGAAATTTTAACCTTAATAACCTCTCAGTTTCTCCATGGTGGCTTAATGCACATTGGCGGCAACATGCTGTTTTTGTGGACTTTTGGCGACAACATAGAACACGACTTGGGTCATGTTAAATTTCTCATATTTTATCTAGTCTGTGGAGTTCTAGCTGGTTTGGCACACTGGTTTTTTGGTATGCAGTCTCCAGTGCCCACAGTCGGTGCTAGTGGGGCGATCGCGGGGGTAATGGGAGCTTATTTAATTAAATATCCTAAGGCAAAAATAGTTACAATTCTGCCGTTATTTATCATTTGGACTACGGTGCGCATTCCAGCCATTTATTTTCTTGGCTTCTGGTTCGTGCAGCAGGCATTTAGCAGCGTCGCATCTTTGGGTATGTCTGAAGCTGGAGGTGTTGCATATTGGGCGCATGCTGGAGGGTTTATTTTTGGCGCGCTTTTGGGTCCCGTATTTGGCTTGATGGACGATCGCCGATCAAATTGGTAGTTTGTAGTCGTTTCAATTAATTTTGAGACATCTAGTTTACTAGTTCGGGTGACTGGGGAATAGGGAATAGGAATCGGGGAGGATTTATACAAATCAAGCTTGTATCATTCTTATTTGAAATGACTATAATTGCCCATAAAAAAGCGATCACTAGTTCTTAGTGAACCTGGCGATCGCTTTTTAATCAAAAATATGCTCAAATTTTGTTGTTGGAATTTTATTCGGTCGATTAGGTAGTCGAGTAAGCAGGAAAATATGAGTCTAGCTGCAATTCTTGGCAATCTATAGTTTCAGACAAAATAGAGCTAATTGCTGTTCCAGTATGGATTTCTAGTTTTGCTGTCAAGGGTGCTTCAAAAATCAGGCGTTGACCTGGAAAAACTACTCGTTCAAAAGACCAATGAGGAATGTTAGTAATGCGAGCAATTTCTACATGGGTAGACGTGTTGACATAACAGCAAATGACAGGTTTTTGAGTATTATTTTTGATATAGGATAACATGATTGTAGTTTGTGGCTGTAAACGGGGGAAAAAGTAAATTCAGAATATTTTCTAGGTCTATTGGATTAGCCTTCCTTTCGACAACCGACCATAGGAGATTGTCTAAAATAGTTCTATTTTGAGGTCAGTCTAGAGAATTATTTATATCGATATAAATAGATAACGCTCGATCCCCACCTAATATTAGTCTATTTAAATCTAATATAGATAATGCTTGGTATTTTTTAAAGATTTACTTCACTAAATCTATAGAAAGATAGAAAAGTGCAATTCAATCTCAATATTTTTTGGTTACACATTAGTTTAGCGAACAAACAGAAATTTTTATTCTGTAAATATACTGAATTTAGAACAACAAGGAATATACCGATCCCCCTGTAGGATTCTTACACTTCATCGAGCTGAATACAGGTGTAAATAACCCTAAAATCAAATTTTGAAAAAGTGGTATGTCAGAATACTGTTTCGCGTAAAGTGACTTCTATTATTCAAATATTTTAACGTTTTTATCTTAATATTTTTTTTATATTTGTTGCGCAGAATTTTCTTAATCGAGCGATCGCGGTTAAGATAGACGGTTTGAAGCCTAAATTTCAGAATTAAATAAACCCTTAATGACAATTAAACGTTTGAAAAGGATAAGCTAAGGTTACTCCGAAATCTTAGTGTGAGGCATCATATATGAGGGTTTTATTAATATATCCCCTATTTCCTAAAAGTTTCTGGTCATTTGAAAAGACTTTAGCTCTGGTAGATTGCAAGGCTCTCATGCCACCTTTAGGACTAATTACCGTAGCCGCTATCTTGCCTCAAGAGTGGGAGTTCAAGCTGGTAGACCACAATATTGAAGAAATAAAAGAATCAGACTGGGATTGGGCAGAATTAGTCATTATTTCGGGGATGATCGTGCAAAAAGAAGACATGCTCGCTCAGATTGCCGCAGCAAAACAACGAAACATAATCGTTGCAGTGGGCGGTCCCTACGCGACAACTTCTCCCCATGAAGTCTTGGGTGCCAATGCCGATTTTCTAGTACTAGATGAGGGAGAAATAACTTTACCTATGTTTGTCGAGGCGATAGAAAAAGGCGATCGCTCTGGCGTGTTTCGAGCCAGTGAAAAGCCAGCAGTCACTGAGACGCCGATCCCTCGCTACGATTTGCTAGATTTAACTGCCTATGACAATATGTCGGTGCAATTTTCTCGTGGATGCCCCTTTCAGTGTGAATTTTGCGACATTATCGTGCTTTATGGACGCAAACCACGCACTAAAACACCCGAACAGTTGTTAGCTGAGTTACAACGTATTTATGACTTGGGCTGGCGTGGGGCGGTGTTTATGGTAGACGATAATTTTATTGGTAATAAGCGTAATGTAAAGTTGCTTCTAAAAGAATTAAAAGTTTGGATGGCAGAAAAAGAATATCCTTTTGGTTTGACTACCGAAGCTTCTGTCGATCTGGCTCGAGATGATGAACTGATGGAGTTGATGGTGGAATGCAACTTTAAAAAAGTATTTTTGGGCATTGAAACTCCCGACACAGAAAGCTTGGCTTTGACCAGTAAATTCCAAAACACTCGCGACCCCCTAACCGAATCAATCGATAAGATTACTAGAGCAGGAATGCAGGTGATGGCTGGGTTTATCATTGGTTTTGATGGTGAAAAACCCCATGCAGGCGATCGCATCGTTCAATTTGTCGAACAGACTAATATTCCTTTGGCGATGTTTAGTATGCTTCAGGCTTTACCCAGTACTGCTTTGTGGAATAGGCTGGAAAAAGAAGGCAGATTGGTCAACTCTTCGGCGAATATCAACCAGACAACCTTAATGAACTTTGTTCCCACCAGGGATATTGAAGAAATTGCCACTGAGTACGTTAATGCTTTCTGGCGACTGTACGATCCAGCTGCTTATCTAACTAGAATCTTTGACTACTATATGAAACTAGGAGAAGCCAAAAATGTGGTTTCTAAAAGACCAAGCTGGAAAACCATTCGCGCTCTCATTTTACTGTTGTGGAAACAAGGAATTGTGGCTCGGACTCGTTTTCTGTTCTGGCGCAATTTAATCCAAGTTTTAATCAAAAAGCCCCGTCAGCTAGAAATCTATATGACTCTGTGTGCTTATTTAGAACATTTCACCGAGTATCGTTTTATCGTTCGCGAACAAATCAATACTCAGCTAGCTAACTATATTGCATCTAAGCCAAAACCTGAAAAAGTTGCTACTTAGAGTTTGCTGAAAAACTTAGATTTGATAATGTATCTGCTTAAAAGCTCTTAGCTCTCAGCTTTCAGCTTTTTCTAAAGCGATCGCCTGGAACAGATTAAAAGGCGATCGCTTTTAAGTTATTTACTTGGTTTATCTGGCTTAAAAATGCTTGAAAGGTTGATAGCTAATAGCTAATAGCTACCTCAACAGGAAAATCTTCTTGTCCCGAACTGACATCAATTAAGACGATCGCCTGTATTGATATCGAACCAATGAATCTTATTAAGATCGATTGCTAGAGGAATGGTTTTATCTTGCCAGTCGTCATCGCTAGGCAGCAAAGCCCTAATAGTTTTATCCGAGCCTTCGATTTTGAGACTAACTAGGTTTTCCTTGCCCAACTGTTCGACTAAATAGGCTTTCCCCGTAATCGTTACCGCATTATCACTTGCAGCTTTATCAGCCAAAACAACATCTTCGGGACGAATACCCAACACCACTTGTTGGGGCATATTATTAATTGCAGGTAAGGTAAATTCATATTTGCCCAGCATAGCGCGATCGCCCTCGCAGGAAAGATTCAGCAGATTCATCTGCGGACTGCCAACAAAGCTAGCCACAAATTCATTGGCGGGATGGGAATAAATACGGCTGGGAGGATCTAGCTGCTGGATCGTACCCTGATTTAAAACTGCTACCTTGCTGGAGAGAGTCATCGCCTCTGTCTGATCGTGAGTGACATAAACTACGGGTTTATTTTGATCTTTAAATAGCTGTTTCATTTGCGCTCTCACTTGTTCTCGCAACAGAGCATCTAAATTACTCAAAGGCTCATCTAACAAAAATACTTCAGGATCGCGCACTAAAGCTCTGGCTAAAGCTACCCTTTGTCTTTGTCCCCCAGACATTTGCCCAGGCTTGCGATCAAGTAAGCTGATTAATTCTAACTTTTGTGCAGCTTCGTTAACTCGACGCTTGATTTCGTCCTCTGGCATTTTACGCAGCTTTAAAGCAGTAGCGATATTTTCGGCTGCAGTCATGTGAGGATACAGAGCGTAGCTTTGAAACACCATTGCCATGTTGCGATCGCCTGGTGGAGTTTTATTAACATTTTTGTCCCCAATTACCACATCTCCTCTGGTGGGAGATTCCAAACCAGCAATTAACCTCAATAAAGTAGATTTACCACATCCCGAAGGACCCAACAGAGTCAAAAATTCACCATCATTAATTTCTAAGGAGATGTCTTTTACAGGAATAACATCGTGACGATATTTCTTTTGGAGATTTTTTAAGGTTAGGGTTGCCATGTTTTAATAAATAAATTGTGATATCCGATCGCTCTACAATGAGAAAAGAGCAGAGCAAATTTATTAGATCCAGCTTAGATCCCAATGGCAGTAACTATACAGCAATTAACTAAATGGAAACAAACAGGGCGATCAATCGTCTCCCTCACCGCCTGGGATTATAGTCTGGCTAAAGTTCTCGATGCTGCGGGAGTTGACCTGATTTTGGTAGGAGATTCTCTAGCAATGGTAGGCTTGGGCTATAGCAGTACCTTGCCCGTGACTTTAGATGAAATGATTCATCATGCTAAAGCTGTTTGTCGCGGTGTCGAGCGAGCTTTGGTCGTCTGCGATCTGCCATTCATGAGTTATCAAGTCAGCCTAGCTCAAGCAATGGAAGCAGCAGGAAGAGTTATCAAAGAAACGGGCGCATCAGCCATCAAAATCGAAGGCGGCTCGCCTAAAATGTTAGAAATTGTGCGAGAACTCACTGCAATTGGCATTCCTGTTATGGGTCATGTTGGCTTAACTCCCCAGTCATTTCGGATTTTGGGCTACAAACAGCAGGGTAAAACCGAAAAAGAAGCCAACTTAGTTATCGATCGCGCGATCGCCCTAGAGCGTTCTGGAGCGTTTGCCATTATCTTAGAACACATTCCCACCGAGCTTGCTGCCACTATTACTTCCAAACTTACAATTCCCACTATCGGCATTGGCGCGGGAAATCAATGCGACGGACAGGTGTTAGTCACCGCAGACTTTTTGGGTTTATCGGATAAAAAACCTCCCTTCGCCAAATCTTACGTTAACTTAAAGCAAGTTATTACCAATGCTGTCGCCGAATTCAAGCATGAGATCCAAGAGCATAAATTTCCTCCTGCTTAACAACTGGCATAGAAGCTTAACTTGTCACCAATGGCTGATAGCTAATAGCTGATAGCTAAAAGCTGAAAACTATTAAACTAGAACGAAGCTAATCCACATCAAGCATTAAATGACTTACACTATCGCCACCTTTTATAAATTTACTACTATCTCCGACCCAGAAGCGGTAAAACAGCAAATTGTGGCATGGTGTGCAGAAAATAACCTTAAAGGTACGATTATCTTAGCCAAAGAAGGAATTAACGGCACGATCGCAGGAACAGAAAAAGCGATCGCGACTATCTTAAGCTGTTTGCGTACTATCGATGGTTTAGGAGATCTAGAAGACAAACAGTCTACCGCCCAAAAGCCGCCTTTCGCCCGCCTCAAGGTCAAAATAAAGCCCGAAATTGTTACCCTGGGCATACCCGAAGTAGATCCCAATCAACAGGTGGGTACTTATGTCGATCCGCAAGACTGGAACAGCATCATCAGCGATCCAGAAGTAATTGCGATCGATACTCGAAATGATTATGAAGTAGAGCTCGGTAGCTTTAAAACAGCAAACAATCCTGATACCAAATCTTTCCGCGAGTTCCCTGAATATATCGCCCGCAACCTCGATCCAGAAAAACATCCCAAAGTAGCCATGTTTTGTACTGGGGGAATTCGCTGCGAGAAAGCTTCGGCTTATATGTTGTCTCAAGGATTCAAAGAGGTGTATCACCTCAAAGGTGGTATTCTTAAGTATCTTGAAAATGTATCCTCAGAAGAAAGCCTCTGGGAAGGAGAATGCTTTGTATTTGACGAACGAGTAGCGGTTAAAGAAGGTTTGGAACCAGGAAGCCACGAACTTTGCTACGCTTGCGGGCATCCTATTTCCGAAGCAGACAAACAGTCTCCTCTCTACGAATCAAATATTTCTTGTCCCTACTGCTACGAACAGCTAACTCCTGAAAAAAAAGCTCGCCAAGAAGATCGGCGCAGACAAAGGGAATATAACAAGTCAAAGTCAATCGAAAATTAAATAATGCTCTTATTGAATACTTGATTTTAAGTAAATAATTAATGATAAGCAGAGCTATGTAAGCTTTAGGGAATTTTATGTTTAGGCTATCATTCTCCATCCCATCAACTTGGGATCAAAGTCATCGTCAAAACTAGTCTCGCGATCAAAGTAGACATCGTTGGAATAGTGCAATGGCAAAATAACATTTTTTAGGTGTGCTCCCGCAAAGTTAGCATTAGCTAGATTCGCACCTCTAAAGTTAACGTCTTTGAGTATTGCTGATTGAAAGTTTGCCTTTTCTAAATTAGACTCCTGTAGATTGCTTCCTTTGAAAAAAGACATCGAAAAATCTGTTTCTTTGAGAACTGCTTGACTGAGATTTGCCATACTTAAGTTGACCTGAACCAGACTAGAATTACTGAGGTTTGCTCCACTCAAGTCCGCTTTCTTAAGATTGGAACCGTCTAGTTTTATTCCTGGTAAACTAAGATTCATTAAAGGCGCTTGGCAGAGTTCTGCCCCCTGAAAGTCTGTTTCCTCTTGGGCATACTCAGCTAGGATTTTATACACTTTTGCCAGCGGTAAAACATTTAAATACTCTAAATTTAAGAGGTAAGCCGCAAAAAAGTCGACCGTCATTTGCTTGAGATAGCCTTCTTCGACAATTAGATTATGAAACCTGACTTTATTTTGTTTGAGCTTTTGTAACCTTCTAATGGTTTTAATTTGCGCTTTGCTCAATAATCCCGCTTCATAGAAATAGTAAGCTAAAGGCTTTTTTTCTTCTCCACACAATTCAGACCATCGTTCCACAAAGAAATCGACCGTTTGTTTGCCAATCCAATTATGTGAAACTAATATTTCGCCAATCTTCAGCTTATTTTTTTTTTGCTCTTGCAAGGCTTTTTCGATCTGATTGACAGAAACCAAGCCTGCTTCGATCAAGACTTGTCCTATAGGTTTTGTGGCATATTCTTTACTGGTCATAGCCATTAATTATTACTTATCTCAAGCTTTCAAAATATTGGGTCAGATAGAGCGAGTTGTACACACCCAAATATATTTTAATTTGGACGCTCGTATCTTTGGGTGATCTAAACCACACTGAAATCAGGGACTAACGTTGCATTAGGATGTGCGATCGCCAATAACGGTAGCGCTACTATTTTCTGATTGAATGACGATCTGTTCGGCTAGGACAACGTTAGGAACTAGGATACCTACGGCAATGCTAAGGGGCAAAATTTTACAAGTCACGATAGTCATGGGTATTAACACAATGAATATTTGCTAGTTAATGCTAGAGGGAAAGATACTAGAGTATGTGTATGTCTAATAGAAAGCATGTATGCCATCAATATCAGATAAATTTGGTTTCTGATCCTGAACAATTTTCATCACTAATATCTCTATAGTGATGTTGGATGTTTTACTCTTATTCCTCTGGTTGACAAATGGGTAATTACTGCCAGGAATTTAAACAACGTGACTTGTGTTTACTATTGCATATGCATTAATCGCATAGTCTGAGAACACATAATGTATGTATTTTGCTTAAAAGTAATTAAATTAACATTTTGCAAGATTATTTTCTGGATGAATTATAAGCAAGCAAATTTTAATAGCTGAAAAACAACAGCAAGGCAAACGGTTATTTGCTGACGTAAGAATTTCATTTCAATTGACTTAGACTTTCAGCACTATTGCTCGCGCCATATGTATTTTGTAATGGAGATTAATTTTGACAGCTCAAGCAGATATTAGTATTACCTTAAAATCAACAGCAGACAATACAGACAAGCGATCGCTTACTTACCATCAATTAATTCTATGTTCGGTAGCTATTGGCATTGTTGGTGGATTAGTAGCAACAATCTACTATTTTGTTTTAGAAGGAATGATGCACGGCGTTTGGCATACTGTTCCCAGTTTTGCTGAGCCTTTTTTTCCTAGCTGGCTACCCACTAAAAGTTATGTTTTAATTGCAACCACTTTTGGTGGCTTTTGTGTCGGACTGGTACTGTACTTCATGGGCTTACCAGGGGAAATGGCTCAGGTAGTTGATCGCATCCACAGTCCTGGTAAAATTGACATTTCCAAGACTCCTGCCATGATTATTGCTTCCCTAATTGCTATCACGGCTGGAGGAAGTGCGGGACCTGAAGCACCTCTAGTCCAAGTAAATGGCAGCTTTGGCAGTTTGTTGGGTGAAAAGCTAAACATCACTAGCGATTCTGTTAGAGTCTTAACTTTTTGCGGTATGAGTGCGGCTTTGGGTGCATTTTTTGGCGCACCGATCGGTGCAGCACTGTTTGCCTTAGAAATACCCCATCGTAAAGGATTGGAATACTATGAGGCGATCGCTCCTGCAATTATTTCGGCTATATTTTCCTTTGCTATTTTTCGTCTCAATACAGGTATCAGCATCGGCGGAATGTATCACTTTAATGTAGTTCCTAAGCTCACTTCAGCCGAACTATTACAAGGGATAATTTTAGGAGGAGTCGGCGCTCTAACCGCTACTATATTTGTCCTGGTTTTTCGTGCGATCGGTAAAATAACCGCACCCCTGGAGCATAATCGGATTTTACTAGCAACCTGTGGTGGTTTATCTATCGGTGCGATCGCCTATTTTTTTCCTTCAACTCTGTTTTTTAGTGAAGAACAAATCGAAACTGTCATTCAAACTGGTGCAACCCTGAGCGTGGGCATGTTGTTGGCGATCGCAATCGCGAAGATGTTTGCTATTAGCTGTACTCTTCATTCTGGCTTTTTAGGTGGATTTATTTTTCCTTTGTTTTTCATTGGCGCTAATGTCGGGTTGGCAATTTCTCTAGCTATCCCTCAAATACATCCTACGGTGGCAATGGTTTGCCTTATGGCTGCCGTAAATGTAGCCGTGACCAAAACGCCAATTAGCACCAGCATTATCCTCAGCGTGCTTTCAGGAACGGCGATGCTACCTGTAATTGCCATATCTAGCTTTGTTAGTTTTCTGTTGACTGCCAAGTTGTCCATGTTGAAAACTCAGAGATCTCGCGATATGGATGAGCTATACCTAGCTCAAAAGCTACGTCAGAATGCCTGAAACCCAGTTATCACAATCATTAGATTGAAGTGCAGTTATACCTCAATCTTTTTTTTGCCTGTGAATCTTGATAGTAATAAAACTCAATGCAATAAAAGTATGTATATTATGTAATAAATACATTAATTATCCAATATTGCCAGATTTCAGTAGCGAAATATACGATAAATCATTTTTTTAAATGTAATTATTACCTCATGAAACACGTAGTTTAGTGACTAAAAGTTATTAGGAAAGCGAAAATATTTTCAGACACAAGTAAATATTTGAACGCAACTATCACTCATATATAGTAGGCAATTTAAAAGCACAAAAATAGATACTAGTAGTTGTTCTGCGCTGAAATATTTAGTCTCTAAATTTGAATTTTAAGTATGGTAATTTCGACAAAAAAGGAAGGTAATTAAATGCTCGGAGAAATGTGGCAATTCAGGGGTAGGTATAAAATCCTGCATATAACTTGGTTTGCATTCTTTTTATCGTTTGTGGTGTGGTTCAATTTTCCACCCCTAGCAACTACTGTAAAAGCTGATTTAGGTTTAACTACAGAACAAATCAGAACTATAGCGATCTGTAACGTAGCTTTAACAGTCCCTGCAAGGATCATTATCGGGATGTTACTCGATAAGTTCGGACCAAGACTGACTTATTCTCTGCTTTTGATGTATGCGGCAATTCCCTGCATCATGTTTGCCTCCGCACAAAACTTTAGTCAGTTAGTGATATCCCGTTTATTAATGGGTATTGTCGGTGCGGGTTTTGTAATCGGTATTCGCATGGTTGCAGAATGGTTTCCCCCTAAAGAAATTGGTTTGGCCGAGGGTATTTACGGCGGTTGGGGTAACTTTGGTTCTGCTTTTTCCGCATTTACCATGGCTTTAATTGCTGGCTGGCTGTCTTTCGGCGCTCCAGGATCTGGATTGAATTGGCGTGCTGCGATCGCAGGTACGGGAATCTTTGCCGCAATCTACGGTGTCTTTTATCTTCTCAATGCTAAAGATACTCCTCCTGGGAAAGCCTATCGCCGACCTAATAGTGCTAGAGGTTTGGAAGTTACTACCAAGAAAGACTTTTGGTTCTTGATGCTAATGAATGTGCCTCTAAGTGCCATTCTTGGTCTTGTTGCTTGGCGTTTGAAGAAGCTAGGGCTTTACGAGGCAGGCACGATGTATATCATTTGGCTCGTGCTTTTGGGCTTGTACTTGTTCCAGGCTTATAACTGTTGGGCGGTCAACAAAGACTTAATGACAGGCAAAAAACGCTATCCCGCAGAAGACCGTTACAACTTTTCTCAGGTGGCGATTCTCGAACTGACTTATATTGTTAACTTTGGCTCGGAATTGGCGGTAGTATCAATGCTTCCCGCATTTTTTGAAAGAACATTCAGCTTATCTGCCGCAGCAGCAGGAATGATTGCTTCGAGCTATGCCTTTATGAACTTAGCTGCTCGTCCTGGTGGCGGTTTAATTTCCGACAAATTAGGCAGTCGCAAGATAACTATGGGTGTTTTAACTGGCTGTATGGGTATTGGTTACTTAATCTTTAGTCAGGTTACTAGTGCATGGTTCTTGCCTGCTGCAGTTGCATTAATTATGTGTTGTTCCTTCTTCGTACAGGCTGGTGAAGGTTCGACATTCTCAATCGTACCTTTGGTCAAGAAGCGCGTGACAGGTCAAGTTGCTGGTAACGTTGGTGCTTACGGCAATGTGGGTGCAGTGCTTTACCTGAACATCTTCAGTTTGCTTCCTGGCTGGTTGGGTGCTGAAGCTGGTGCAGATGCTAGTGCTGCAATTGAAGCGGCAACCGCTTCTCGCTTCTTCCAGATTATGGGTGTAGCCGCACTAATAGTTGCAGCTCTGTGCTTCTTTGTACTCAAAGAGCCTAAAGGTTCCTTTGCTGAAGCTCATCACGATGAAGTAAGAAGTGTTTCTGATGCTGAGGTGTCTCCTGCTTTTGAAACTGAAAGCATCTAGAGCTTTTTAGAAAATTTTCAACTATCGTCTACAGTTGCCGAGTGCTGAGAGCACTATTACAAACCTCTCAGCACTTTTTACTATGAAAAGTTTATAAAGAAAAGCTTAACTCGGTATGATTGTTAACAACGTTTAAGTATTGGTTAACGATATAACTGATACCAAGAAAATGAATATAAAATAATTTAATTTTTTACCAGAAGTATACTCAACTAGGAGATAGAAAGAGTGAGCGAACCGATTAAGACTTTGTGTCCTTATTGTGGGGTTGGCTGCGGCTTAGAAGTGATGCCTCCAGCGCAATCTGGAAAAGCTACCAATAGAGATAATAAGGGGAATCCGTTGTGGTCTGTTCGTGGCGATCGCTCTCATCCTTCTAGTAAGGGTAAAGTATGTGTTAAGGGTGGTACTATTGCCGAGTCCATCGACAAAGATCGTCTTAAATACCCCATGATGCGAGATTCCCTAGATCGAGAATTTCGTCGCGTCAGTTGGAATGAAGCGCTGGATAAAATAGTTGATCGCATCCAATCAGTTAAAAATACTATGGGTGCAGATGGCATTTGCATGTATGGTTCTGGGCAATTTCAAACCGAAGATTATTACGTAGCGCAAAAGCTACTCAAAGGCTGTTTGGGAACTAACAATTTTGATGCGAACTCCCGCCTCTGCATGTCTTCTGCCGTAGCGGGATATATCCAAAGTTTTGGTTCGGATGGTCCTCCTGCTTGTTATGACGATTTGGAGCTAACTGACTGTGCTTTTTTAATCGGGACGAATACTGCTGAGTGTCATCCTATTGTCTACAATCGCTTGCGAATGCACCACAAGAAAAACCGCAAGGTAAAAATGATTGTGGTCGATCCTCGGACAACTAAAACGGCAAAAGATGCAGACTTGCACCTGGCGATCGCACCAGGTACAGATATGGATTTGCTTAATGGTATTGCTCACTTGCTGCTGCGTTGGGGAGAACTAGACAGTTTATTTATCGATGAATGTACTCAAGGATTTAGCGATTTTGCCCGAGTAATCCAAGATTATCCTCCCGAACTGGTTGCCCGCCGCTGCGGTATTAGAATTGATCGCCTAGAAGAAGCCGCTCGTTATTGGGCAGAGTCAGAAAATGTACTTTCCCTGTGGTCGATGGGAGTAAATCAGTCAACCGAAGGTACGGCAAAAGTTCGCACTATCATTAATTTGCATCTGATGACGGGGAATATTGGCAGACCTGGAGCGGGACCTTTTTCCTTGACGGGACAGCCCAATGCCATGGGAGGTAGAGAGGCAGGTGGACTTGCTCATATTTTGCCTGGCTATCGCTCGGTTACTAATCCCAAACATAGAGCAGAATTAGAAGAAGCTTGGGAATTACCAGCAGGCAGCATCAGCCCGATTCCTGGAAGAGATGCCTGGAGCATGATTACTGGTTTAGAGACAGGAGATGTGGGTCTGTTATGGGTCGCAGCCACCAACCCTGCGGTAAGTATGCCCGATCTGGTCAGAACCAAAAGAGCGTTACTAAAATCTCCTTTCACCATCGTACAAGATGCCTACTATCCCCTAGAAACTGCTAGCTTTGCCCATCTAGTTTTGCCCGCAGCCCAATGGGGAGAAAAGACAGGTACCATGACCAACTCCGAACGAGTCGTTACTCTTTGTTCTCAGTTTCGTTCCCCAGTGGGCGAAGCCCGTCCAGACTGGGAAATTTTTGCTGAAGTCGGTCGTCGTCTCGGTTTTGTCAAGGAGTTTGACTTTGCCAATTCGGCAAAAGTGTATCAAGAGTTCGTCGGTCTGACTCAAAATCGTCCTTGCGATCTTAGTGGTTTGAGTCATGGTAGACTGCGCCAACAAGGACCGATTCAGTGGCCCTGTCCTCTATACGGCGATAGCACAAACAACCTCAACAGCATTGCCCTAACCTGCAGCACAGAAAGAAACGCCGAGCAAAATGGCGAGGAAACTAAAGGTTTGTTCTCCAATTTGTTTAGAGGTAAAGACGAAGCTATTCCTGCAAAGAGGCTCTATACAGACGGCAGATTTAACACTGCTGACGGACGAGCAAAATTTGCTGCATTTCATGCTAAAGGGTTAGCCGAACCGATAGACAAAGCTTATCCTTTCGTTCTGACAGTCGGTCGTCTTTACGAGCATTGGCACACTATGACTCGTACGGGAAGAATTTCTAGGATTATGAAAAAGCAACCCCAGCCTTTTATCGAAATTAATCCCAAGGATGCTGCAAAATTGGGGATCGAATCCGACATGATGGTGGAAGTACAATCCCGTCGGGGAAGGGGACGCTTTGCGGCAAAAGTAACCAAGGCGATAGTTCCTGGTACAGTTTTTATCCCCATGCACTGGGGTGCTTTATGGACGGACGACGGAGAAGCAAATTTGTTGACTCACCCCGAAGCCTGTCCGATTTCTCTCGAGCCAGAGTTAAAAGCTTGTGCGGTCAATTTAACTCTGGTTAGAGTCAAAGAATCTCTGGCTGAAGGTGAGTTTTATGGAGAAGATCGTCCGAACAATTACAGTAGGACAAAGCAATCTAGTTCGGTAGAGAATTCGATATCGGTTTAATTGAGACTAGGTCAGTAATTTTTGAAAAGATTCTTCTGGAAGACCAAATTCATTAATAGTTTCTTTTAGAACGGTACGAAAGCGATCAATATCTGCAGCGTAACCAGACAACTTTGCTGCTTGTTCGACTCCAGCAGAAGCATTTGCCTTGGCACAGTTAGCTAACTCTTCGCCTTTGAGGGGATTTTCTCCAGAGAGTAGCTTCTTTTGAGAATCTCCCCAGAAAGCACTAAGGGTAAATGTTTGCAGATCTCCATCGTCTTTGACAGACCAGCGATACATTACTTTTTGCGGGTCTACCCGAACTTCAACTAGCTTTGCTCCCATGTAATATTGCATTTGGTTGAGAGTCTTTTGTCTATCTTCAATAGGATCTTTTCTATTGATGGTACGTTCGAGATGAGCCTGAGTCGGTCTAGCCATTTGAAAAATTCTGCTGGTTATTACTTTACATATCTACATAATAGAATTTTACTAGCAGGTGGTGAAGTAATAGTATAGGTTTGAGACAGTCTGAGTATTAATTTATTTCCTAATCTACCAATGTCTTATTTTCAATTTGAATCCGATTTTGTTGGCTCTTTGCAATGTATTCCCATGCAAGTCAGAATGAAATTAGACAATTGTGGAGTTAAGCTAAAATTATTACACTGGAATCAATTCAGCCAGACAGAAAAGCAAAAATTAGTTGATTTACCTTGCAGCCAAGAATCAGAAATCACAGCTTATCGCGAATGGCTACAGGCTTTGATCACGGAAAAAACAGGTCAGCCAGCCAAAGAATTTGCGATCGCGCCTCATCCACCCTGGCTAAATGATGCCAAGATTCCCCAAGCTGTTTTGGATAAGGCTGAGGAATGCAGAGTTAATATTTCCCTCCAGCAATGGTCTCAAATCACCCCCGCTCAACGTTTTGCCTTAATCAAACTCAGTCGTCCCAGTCACGAGAACAAAAACTTTGTTCCTGCATTACGAGAGTTTGGAATTTGCCGATAAAACTTTCTTAAATTTGGACTAGCATTAGTAAGTATTTTGAAATTTATTTAACTTAAACAACGGCAATAAAACTATAGCTAAATCACCACAATATATAAAGGATTTAACAATTCAGATAGTGTTAGGATTTAGCAACGAGAAAAAGAAGCGAAGAAATAAGGAACGTAATTAATGCAGGAATTTGATAAGTCAATCTCCTTTGATGGTCGTGATATTAGACTCAAGGTGGGGTTGCTCGCACCACAAGCAGGCGGTTCGGTATTGGTACAGTCAGGCGATACGGCAGTTTTAGTGGCCGCAACCAGAGCTAAAGGCAGAGAAGGGATTGATTTTCTACCTTTGACCGTAGATTACGAAGAAAAACAATATGCAGCAGGACGAATTCCTGGGGGTTACTTTAGAAGAGAAGGCAGACCAGGGGAGAAAGCAATCTTAATCAGCAGATTGATCGACCGTCCCATACGTCCACTCTTTCCTGGTTGGTTGCGGGATGATATTCAAATTGTTGCTACTACTTTATCCCTAGATGAAGATGTACCCCCAGATGTTTTGGCAGTAACTGGCGCATCAGTAGCCGTATTATTGGCGGGGATTCCTTTTAAAGGACCAATGGCTGCAGTGCGAGTTGGTTTAGTGGGAGATGATTTTATTATCAATCCTACCTATAAAGAAGTTAAAAAAGGCGATCTCGATATTGTGGTTGCAGGTACTCCAGACGGAATCGTTATGGTCGAAGCTGGGGCAAACGAACTACCAGAACAAGATGTAATTGAAGCGATTGATTTTGCTTACGAAGCCATTCAAGAACTAATTCAGTCTCAGCTAGAATTAATCAAAGAATTGGATATTGAAATCGTTACCGCCGAACCTCCCGTTGAAGATGAAAGTCTGATCGGCTTTATCAGCGATCGCGCCACAGATGAGATTAAAAAAGTATTATCTCAATATGATTTTGACAAAAAAACTCGCGACGAAGCTTTAGACGAAATCAAGCAGACCAAAATTGTCGATGCGATCGCAGAATTAGCCGAAGACGATCCGATCGCAGTTGTCACCACAGAAGACCCCAAAGCGATCGGCAAAGCTTTTAAACAGCTTACTAAAAAGCTGATGCGCAGTCAGATCATCGATGAAGGTATTAGAGTTGACGGACGAAAACTAGATCAGGTTAGACCAATTTCTTCGCGAGTTGGTATTTTGCCCAATCGAGTCCATGGCAGTGGTTTGTTTCGGCGTGGTTTGACCCAAGTACTTTCAATCGCAACCTTGGGTACATCGGGAGACGCTCAGGATACTAGCGACGATTTGACTCCTCAAGACGAAAAACGCTATCTACATCACTATAATTTTCCTCCATACTCGGTGGGAGAAACCAGACCAATGCGATCTCCTGGACGTAGAGAAATCGGTCATGGTGCTCTAGCAGAAAGAGCTTTATTGCCAGTATTGCCTAGCATAGAAAGCTTTCCTTACGTGCTGCGTGTCGTCTCGGAAGTGCTGTCTTCCAATGGTTCGACCTCTATGGGTTCGGTATGTGGTTCGACCCTGTCTTTGATGGATGCGGGAGTTCCCCTATCCAAGCCCGTTAGCGGCGCGGCGATGGGTCTGATCAAAGAGGGCGATGAAGTCAGAATCTTGACCGATATTCAAGGTATCGAAGATTTCTTAGGGGACATGGACTTCAAAGTGGCGGGGACAGATGCGGGGATTACCGCTTTGCAGATGGACATGAAAATCACGGGTCTTTCTGTAGAGGTAATTGCTAAAGCGATTCAGCAGGCTCTTCCTGCTAGAATACACATTCTCGAAGAAATGCTTAAGGCGATCGCCGAACCTCGCCAGCAGCTATCTCCTTATGCACCAAGGCTACTGACCATGAAAATCGATCCCGAACTGATTGGCATGGTAATTGGACCGTCTGGTAAAACAATCAAAGCCATTACCGAACAAACTGGAGCAAAAATCGATATCGAAGATGATGGTAAAGTTATTATCGCTGCGGTAGAAGCCGACAAAGCGGAAATGGCGCGTAAAATGGTTTTCAATATCACTCGTAAACTAAATGAAGGGGATGTTTACGTGGGCAAAGTCACCAGAATTATCGATATTGGTGCTTTTGTAGAAATCCTGCCAGGAAAAGAAGGCATGATTCATATTTCCCAGCTAGCCGAAGGCAGAGTAGGCAAAGTAGATGATGAGGTAGCCGTAGGAGACGAAATTGTTGTCAAAATACGCGGCTTCGATCAAAAGAATCGTCTCAACTTAACTAGGTTAGGTATTCATCCCGATGAGGCAGCTGCAGCAAGAGCAGAAGCTTCTTGAGAAAACTATAGCGATCGCTAGATAATAGAGTAAGAGAATAGGGTGGCGATTGAGATGATGTGCCACTCTATTTTCGCTACCGCTTTACTTCCACTACCTTTTTAGCCCAAAGGAATAGCTTTTACTTTTTTAGTTGCCAGAACTCTGATTTTCACTACCAGTTCGTTTTGCATTGATTCGGTGCTGCCACCTAAAGCTGTTTGAGGTTTCGCCATAACGTCTACCGCACCAGCTTTCATCACTTCGTAAATATTGTCTACGTCAGATTTTTGCACTGCATTGCTGAGAACTAAAATTGGCGTAGGATATTTTGCCATTACCTGCTTGGTAAATTCCAAACCGTCCATTTGCGGCATTTGCAAATCGGTACAGATTACATCAGGATTTAGCTGGGTAACCATATCTAATCCTTCTTTGCCATTACTAGCTTTACCAATTACTTCAATATGAGGAGAAGAATTTAGGATTTTTTCATAAATATTGATTGCAACGGCGGAATCTTCGACTAATAAAACTCTAATTTTTGCCATGATTTTTCGAGATTTTGTTGTTAACTAATTAGAGATGAAAATTGCTAGTCGAATTAACATCTCTATTTTTTATAATTCCCTAACGGAGCTAATATATTTCAACTATGAGAAAAATAGTCAACGTGAGCTCGACGGAACGATAAAAACTTAAAAATTGTGTAACTCTTTAATTTTTAAAGGTCTGAATTCCTGATTCTTTCGTTATAAATAACATAACTCCTAACTCCGAATTCCGAACTTCGAACTCACGTTAGCCAATATCTATGCAGAAATATCATTTAGCTCGATAAATATTTGGCTTCAAAAACCTCCTAGAAGATATGCTTTAACTAAGTGGAATAGCTTTTACTTTTTTGGTTGCCAGAACTCTGATTTTCACCACAAGTTCGTTTTTCATGGAGTCGGAGTTACCGCCTGCAGCGGTTTGAGCCTTGGGCATTACGTCCACAGCACCTGCTTTCATCACTTCATAAATATTCTCCACATCTGATTTTTGTACCGCGTTACTCAAAACCAAAATAGGAGTGGGATATTTTGCCATTACTTGCTTGGTAAATTCCAAGCCATCCATTCCA
>JBCDCO010000060.1:0-22568 GCA_039181635.1 Cyanobacteria bacterium P01_G01_bin.19
GAACAAAACCACGGACGATTGCCAAACTAATTCAAAATCGATTATTTACCGATACAAAAACGACTAAAAATGCGCTCTAAGACTGATTCAGTGACTTCTTCTCCTGTAATCTCTCCTAGAGCTTTGATGGCATCTCTTAGATCGATAGTCCAGAAATCCAAAGGCAGCCCATCTGCAATAGTTGCCTGGACTCGTTCGAGTGAGACTCTAGAGCGAGTAAGAGCAGCGGCTTGTCTTTGATTGATAGCTATTTCAGAGTCGGCAACATTGACTTCTCCCCTAGACGCTACATTAAAGATTGCCTCTTCCAAGCAGTCAATTCCCTGGTTTTTGGCAGCACTAGTGTTAACAATGGTCTTGATTTCTGGAGGAATGGATAAGTCCTGGGAAGAAGCAGCAGTCAAGTCAATTTTATTGATTACCAGAATTAGGGGGCGATCTTTTACCTGTTGATATATTTTTTGTTCGGCTATCGTCCACCCTCTACTAGCATCGATAGTAAGCAAAACTAAATCTGCCGCGATCGCGGCTTTTCGCGATCGCTCTACACCAATTTTTTCTACTGTATCGGCAGTCTCTCTGATTCCTGCTGTATCGATTACCTTGATCGGAATTCCCTTCACTACTAGGGTCGATTCGATCGCATCACGAGTTGTGCCTGGAAGGTCAGTTACAATAGCGCGATCGCATTTACTCCAGGCATTTAACAAGCTCGATTTTCCCACGTTAGGGCAACCAACAATAGCAACTTTTAAGCCGCTTCTGAGGAGTTCGCCTTGTTCGGCAGTAGCTAAAATTCTCTCAACTTTTGCTAAAACCTGCTGCAGCTGCCGCTCTATCTGCGCCAAATCAAGAGGCGGTAAATCATCTTCAAAATCAATCCTGGCTTCTACCTCTGATAGAATATCCAGACAAACTCCGCGCAGGGTACGAATAGGACTACCCAGTTTTCCCTGCAAACCAGTCAAAGCTATCTGAGAAGCTGCTTTGGAGCGAGCACTTACTAATTCTGCTACACTTTCGGCTTGAGTTAGATCGATTCTGCCATTCAAAAATGCTCTTAAGGTAAACTCTCCTGGTTGAGCTAATCTCGCTCCTTCTGCAACGCACAGCTGCAGTACTTCTTGAACTGCAATAATGCCACCATGACAGTGAAACTCTACGACATCTTCGCGAGTGTAAGAACGAGGTTCGAGCATTAACAATAAAAGTGCTTCGTCGATTACTTGCTGGGTATCGGGACGGCAAATGTAACCGTACAGGATGCGGTGAGTAGACCAATCTCGATCGCCAGCACGAAATATTGCTTTAGCAATGTCGACAGCTGTTGCACCCGATAAGCGTACAATACCGACGCTACCCTGACTGGGCACTATGGCTGTAGCGATCGCCACAATTGTTTCTCTCTGGATTAAAGACATCGGATTTTTACTCACTGGTTTTATTTATTATTAATTGTCTTAGTATTTGACTATACTAAAACAATCAAAGCTGATAAACATTGGGTTTTAAATTCAGATGAAAAAGACCGCTATCATGTTCAAAAGGCTTGGTCTTAGAAAATATTTGTATTTTAAATTAGCCTCATATTTTAACTTTTGACCGAGTTGATATTAATTTTCAATTTATAAGTAAACAATCGAATCAGCCCCGTCCTTTCTTTTAAGTTTGGATGGGGTTTGGCGATCAATACTATGACTAAGACAGATAGCCAATAGAATATGATAAAAATGCCAACCATACTGAAATAGGTAAATTCACTTGTCTTATGAACAAAGCAGTAGTACTACTTTCAGGAGGGCTAGACTCTGCGACTACCGCTGCCATCGCCATTGCAGAGGGTTATCAAACAATTGCCCTGTCTTTTCGCTACGGTCAACGTCATGATAAGGAACTAAAAGCCGCCCAAACAGTAGTCCAAAAACTGGGAATCTCCGAACATTTTGTGACCGATGTTAATTTATCTCAATGGGGAGGTTCGTCTTTGACCGACAAATCGATGCCAATTCCCCAAGCAGGGTTAGCAAAGGACATTATCCCTTCAACCTATGTTCCAGGACGAAATACGGTGTTTATTGCGATCGCTTTGTCTTTAGCCGAAGCGCAAAATGCACGAGCAATTTATTTAGGTATTAACGCAGTAGACTACTCTGGCTATCCTGACTGTCGTCCAGAATATCTCCAAGCTTATCAGCAACTGGCTAATCTTGCTTCAAAAGCAGGTGTAGAAGGTCATGCCCCTAAATTGATTGCGCCTCTAGTTAAAGATTCAAAAGTAGATATTGTACGTCGAGCAATTAAATTAAACGTCCCGATTGCCGATACTTGGTCTTGTTATCAAGGTGGAGAAATTCCCTGTGGAATGTGCGATTCTTGCCGAATTCGCGATCGCGCTTTATCGCAGGCAGGACATTATGAGCTTACTAGCGACTATTTTAAACAACAAAATCAATAGTCAGCTAATCAGCTAACAGTCAAATTGAATATATAGGTCTTATTATATGTAAAACAACCAAACTAGTATAAAGGTGTCTGGTAGTTCACAATGTATACAGTTAGTCTAATCAAAGCTGAGTCCTACGAACTCAAACAATTAAAATCCAGCATCGAAAATTTGCTCAAACCTCTCGGTGGAATCGGTCATTTTGTCAAAACAGGCGATCGCGTGTTGCTCAAGCCTAATTTGCTTACTGGTAGCCGCCCTGACAGAGAATGTATTACTCGTCCAGAAATTGTTTACTGTGTTGCTCAATTAGTCAAGGAAGCGGGAGGGAAGCCCTTCTTGGGAGATAGTCCTGCATTTGGCAGCGCGCGAGGTGTGGCTAAAGCAAATGGCTATTTGCCCTTATGTCAAGAATTGGATTTGCCGATTGTTGAATTTAAAGCACAACGCTACTCTACAGAGAATCCCAATTTCGCCCATCTTCGTCTATCGAAAGAAGCGATGAATGCCGATGTGGTAATTAATTTACCCAAAGTTAAATCTCATATGCAATTGACTGTTACCTTGGGGGTTAAAAATTTGTTTGGCTGCGTGCCAGGTAAGATGAAAGCTTGGTGGCATATGGAAGCGGGAAAAGATGCCGATAGATTTGGCGAAATGATTGTCGAGACTGCTAAAGCAATCTCTCCTGACTTAACTATTCTCGACGGTATTGTGGGTCATGAAGGTAATGGTCCAAGCAATGGCGACCCCAGATATTTAGGAATATTGGCTGCATCAAAAGATGTTTTTGCCCTCGATCGCGCTGTAGTCGATATTCTCAATCTAGATCCTTTAGCCATTCCTACCCTTTCTGCTCAGTTTAAGCAAGGATTTTGTAGCGAACTGACTCAGATAGAATTTCCTTACTACAAGCCCGCTGATTTACAAGTACCCGATTGGAAATTACCAGATGCACTAGTGCCAATAGACTTTGGACTGCCAAGAGTGCTGCGATCGACTTTTAAAAATTTCTATATTCGCTTTATTAAAGAGCCGATGAAAATTTATGGCAAGTAGTTTCTTATCCTAGCTGACAAGAGACAGGTAAAGATGTTTTGACCATAACTTGAGAATAGCCCAAATCGGTCAGTAGCTGTGAAATTGTGGTTTTTGCTTGTAAATTAGCTGTATTCAAAATATTCTCACTACAGGCAGTGCGAACGATTTCTTGCAGAGTATTTCTTTGGGCTAGGGTCTGTAATTCTGGGGCGACGTCTGGTCCCAGATTGAGAAATCCGCGATCGTAGTCGTAGACTCGAGAATTATCTACGTCAATTTTGCTATCTAAAATTCTGGCACTGGGCAAATTGATTGAAATACGGCGATCTTCGATTTTAATATCTTGGCTGGTCAGTTGACTGAGGTCTATTCCCGCTCTCACCTCTCCTTGAGCAATATAAAGTAGGCGAGTTGTGGCGATGGGAATATCTCCCAATTTTCGATCAGCAGAAGTCGGGACAATCTTTTCCATTCTTTGTACTGTGGTAGTCAACTCCTGCAAATCTTGTAGACGATTGACAATTAAGCTCGAATTGTTAATTTCCAACTTAGCTTGCTGAGGCTTTAGCAAGCTGCTAAAAAAATTAAGAGCGCGATCGCCTGTTTGCCAAAGACCAAGTACGACTAGCAAAGCGATCGACATAGTTCCCCCCAAACTCAGCAAGATTAGCTGCTGCCAGAAAGGCATAGAAACGTTGGAAGTTTTCATAGATAAAATTTAATCTTAAATTAAAAGATATGATTAAATTATTCTAATTCATTCGACATCCTAAAATTCTCATAGAGTTAACTATCTGTTCAGAATCAGTAATAATAGGTAAAGATTGGCGGTAAGTCTCGCATGCTTCATTATATTGAGCATTTCTAGTATATATTTGCCCTTTTTGATTCCAGACACCAGGATCTTGGGGCTTGAGTTCGATCGCCTTATCTAAAGCCAATAAAGCCTGACGATCGTCTCCAGTATTATTCCAAGCTGTTGCCAAAGCGCGCCAGGTATTTGCATCTTGTGCAACGAGGTCGCTGGCTCTAGATAGAGATTCGATCGCTTGAGTGTAGTTGCCCTGTTGGTTGAGAGCCAGCCCGCGGTCCCGCCAAAGGGGAGCATAATCTGGATTAATACTGATGCCTCGGTCGTAACTAGCAGTTGCTCGGTCGAAATCTCCCATATTTTGATAGACCATTCCTTTTGCCTGCCAAGCTAAATAAGATTGAGGTCTAATTTCCAAAGCGCGATCTAATACCTCAAGAGCCAGATCTTCTCGGTCTATGTTTGCCAATGCTTTTCCCAATGCCAGCCATCCAGCATAGAAATTGGGTTCTATTTCTACAGCTTGTCGATAGGATACAACTGCCTGAGAATACATTTGACGCGATACCAAAAAATCTCCTTGAGCCAGCCAAACTCGTTCGTTGTTTGGTTGTTCTTGTAGAACTTGTTCGTAGTTTTGAATTATTTCTCGCTCGACTCGCTTTACCTCTTTGGGACGACCTAAAGCATCTAATACTCGAGCCTTGTCCTGCCATAGCCTCATTTTGTATGGTTCACTGACCTGAACTCGATTGAGCGTGCTGAGAGCATCATAATCTCTTCCCAATTGAATTAGATTTTGGGCGCGATCGCTCAAGAAAACCGCATTGTAACGATCTATCTCCAAAGCCTTTTCCTGCATTGTTAAGGCTGCCTGGTAATCTTGCAGTTCGTATAGAGCTTTGCCTTTTTTGTTGTATATTTCCCCATCAGTTTCGGCAAATTGCAAGGCGCGATCATACAGGGCAATTGCCTCTTGAAACCGCTCTAACTTATATAAAGCATCTCCTTGCTTCATCAAGCTATGGGAATCGTTTTGCCCCAGTCTTGTGGCTTCAGCATAGGCTTCTAGAGCTTCTGTATATCGCCCAAGATGATATAGAGCATTTCCTCTCCCAGACCATGCCATTACACTCTGTGGCTTGAGGTCGATTGCTTTGGTAAAGGTATCAAGGGCTGCTTGTGGTTTTTGGGGTAGTGCTTGTTTGCCTCGATACCAATAGTATGCTGGACGAATTGTGGGAAAAGCAAATTCGATACTTGCCAAAAGACAGGCAATACCTAGTGTTCCAATGGCAATAAATCCTCCCAATTTAGCTTTAGAAGTTCGCGAGCCTGTCCTGGTTTTCTTCACTGACTGGCGCTGTTGTTTGCCCGACTTCTGAGAAATATCGATCCTTTGTAGATCTTCTAAAACTTTGCCCGCACTGGCATAACGCCGACCCAAATTTAGGTTGATCGTGCGATCGATAATCTTAATCAACCGACGATCTACGTCTTTGTACTTGATGTTTTCTTGCCACAGCAGCTTTCCTGTTTGATGCTCTCTGACCATGGTTCTTGGTTCGATTCCAGTCAAGGCTTCTATCGCACTCATGCCCAAAGCATAAATATCACTACCTACAGTTGGTCTGCCTGCAATTTGTTCTGGCGACCAATAATTCTCTTTATCTTCTTGGCGACTACTTTCCATCGTCGCGTTAGATGGATGCTTAATATCCATCAAAATACCGAAATCTGTAATGACTACCTGCTGATTATCACTGCGAATCATTAAATTGGCGGGCTTTATATTACGATGGATAATTCGGTTTTGATGGATAAAGTCTAAGACTGATAAAGCACCGCCAATAATTAAAACAATTTCGGGAACAGACAAATTCTGCTGACTAATTCTTTGGGCTAATGTTTCCCCCTGAATATATTCTTGAACCAGACAAAATTCATCATTCTCTTCAAAATGATCCCACAATTGAGGAATTTGTTCGTGATATCCCAATCTTTCCAAAACCGAAAGTTCCTCAGCAAACCGACGCTCGATTTTTACTTTCCCCAAACCATTGATCTGAGGTAGTTGAATTTGCTTGATCGTGCAGGGGGACTGATATCGACGATGTAGATTATCTGCTAAATAGGTTTCTACTCCCTCATCTTCTCCTAAATATTGGGTAATAGAATAACGTCCGCCCAACTTCTGTTTTATTTTAAGTAGGGGGCGTAAATCCTGTAACACCTCTAGGGCAGAACTGTAGCGTTGATCAGGATCGCTCAGCATCATTTTAGTCAAAATACTTTGTAGCTTAGGACTAATTTGACATCGTTCTTGCCAGTTAATTTTGGTTTGTTCTAGCTCTCGAGGCGATCGCCCAGTTAAGGCATAAACAGCAGACTTGGCTAAAGAAAAAATATCGCTTTGAAATTGTGACTGTCCTGTTGTTTGTTCGGGAGCAATATAGGACCAGTTACCTGTCGGATTGCTATCGATTACTTGACCCTTGAGATTAATTTCGGTAGATTCTATTTCTCGGATCGTGCCAAAGTTAATCAATACAAAGCTGTTATCTGTTTTGCGTTGAATTAGATTGACGGGTTGAACATCGCGATGAATAACATTAGTTTTGTGAATAAAATCTAAAATTCTTAAGGTATCTTGGATTAGATGTATTGCATCTACTTCGCTAAAAACTTTGCGCTCGACAATTGTTTCTAAATTGTTGCCATCGATGTATTCCCTGACTAAATAGAATTGCTTATCTTCAATGAGATGATTGTAATAATGAGGAATTTGTGGATGATCTCCCAATCTTTGTAATACAGCTATCTCATTAATAAAATGCTGTTTGATAAGTTCCCAGTTTATTTCGTGGTGATAGTTCAGATTAAACTGTTCCAGAGCGCATCTAGCATCCCCTGTTGCTTGTAAATCTTTAACTAGGTAGGTCTTTCCCGTTTCCTTTCTACCTAATTTCTGAATAACCTGATAGCGATTACCAATAATTGAACCAGGAACGTGCATTATTTTCTCAAATTTAATGATTTTGGGCGCAGAATTTGATGAGTTCCTCTTGGGAATAGTCACGAGCAATCTTAATTACAAATAAAGCAAAAACTTGGGTCGCGGTATTATATATCGTCCACATCTTAATAATAGATGCCCTATTGTACGATCGTTTTTTAATTCCCGCTCAAAGTTCTTTTGCCCATCGAAATCTGCTTGAATCGAATCACTTCACTAGTATTGCTTTCTCTCGCTACTCTCACTAGTAAACCAGCTAACAACAAAGAAGCAATAATTGAATTAATTCCATAGCTAAAGAAAGGTAAAGGTAATCCAGTAGTTGGCAAAGAACCCGTTGCGACACCAATATTGATTAGAGATTGTCCGACAATGAACACCATCGAGCCGACGGCGATAAGTCGGGGAATGGTTTCATGACATTTAATTGCCACTCTTAGAGCCAAAGTACCATAGCCAATAATTAAAAATAATAATAATATCGAACCAATAAAGCCAAATTCTTCAGCATATACGGCGAAAATAAAGTCGGTAGAACGAATCGGTAAATATGATAATTTTTGTTGCGATAGTCCAAATCCCGAACCATTAAAGCTGCCAGAGGCGATCGCTAGCAAACTTTGAATCAGCTGATATCCTTTGTTGTGATGGTCTTTCCAAGGATCGATAAAAGAAGTTATGCGATCTAACTGATAAGGATTAAACGCCACGCTCAGGCTAGCTAAGCTTATTCCACCAATAGAAACGCTTAACAGTTGATTCCATGGTAATTCTGCTGCCAGCGCTATCAGCCATAAGCCCATACCGCAGAGCCCAGCCGTGCTTAGGTTTGGCTGCTTGAGAATACCGATTAAAACTAGGGCAAAAACTATCATCCAGACTGCTTTTACCTTATTTTTGAGTTCGTTCCAGCGAGCAAAGATGTATGCTGCTTGCAATACTAGAAAGGGTTTGATTAATTCTGATGGCTGCACCGAAAAGGGTCCAACAGCAATCCAGCGGCTTGCTCCCATAGTTGTTTTACCTAAGCCAGGAACTAAAGTAGCAAAGATCAATAACAGCAAAAATAAGACTATTACAGGAGAGTATTTAAGGGTTTTTTTGAGAGGTTGACCCGCCATGAGGTTGAATCCTACTGTACCGACAACTACTCCTATTAGTTGCCGCTTAAAAATGTACAGTCCATCATTATTGTTAACGATGCTTTCTGGGTAAGATGCGGAAACTAAAGTGGCTAAACCTATAATCAGCCATACGCAAGTCAGCCAATTTAATAAACGAGCTTCCCAAGTCCAAGATCTAATCTGTGGATTGATGAAAGGAAGTAAATAACCCAAGTATCTTCTAATTACTCTTGCCTTCACTTGTACCTTAACCTTTGGTTCTTAAATTTTTGCTTTTTAAAGGTAACAGATGAAGCGCAATAAGTTATGGATAAACAAAATATGTAATAAAAAAGAGGTCTATTGGACCCCTTTTCAGTTTGCGATTATGGCGACGGCGAACCTTAGGATAAACCAGTGTTCATGCCTTGTTTTCCTGTGGCTAATTCCACTTTGATAATTTTGCCACCCATTTTCATGATGCGCTGTTGCTCGCGAAACCAGTTATCGTAAGGTACGAGTTTGGTAAAAAAAGTGTTCTGTAATTCTCTTTGAGTGCGAATTCTAGATTGGCTGGGGACACAAGCTGTCACCTTAAACATGCGCATGAGATATTTCTCCTTAATTGAATAAAAAAAAGTTAAATTTTCCTGTAGTAAAGTGCCAGATAGCCTGTTGCAACTGCATGGATTCTTCTGACTAAAATTTAAGGCTTTTCTGCATATAATAATTTGCTTTCGAGACCGTGGGTTGTGAGCTTAACTCATTAAACCGCAGGTATACCGCAAGTGTAAAGCTACTTTCGAGAGGGCGATTGCCTGTTTCTTACGCTAACCTTCAACAATATATAAAACAGCCTTAAAATCAAAATTCGGGAGTCAGGAGTCAATACTAGATCGTCTAAACTTACTTTTCTTTCGCGCTCGAAAAATTAAGCTTTTTTAGAACTAGCACTCACTCTAGACTTCCCGAATCTATCCATCTACTATTTCAACGTGAACTTATTGATGCTAAGAAGCTTAGCTTAGTCCAGAGCAGATATAGTCGAAGTAAACGCCCATTTCTTTTCCAGCATCAGCACCAACTAAGCTAGCAGTTACTTCTTTCATAGCTTGAATAGCTTGAACTGTAGAAGCAACAGGAACTCCTAGAGAGTTGTAAGTTTCTTTCAATCCGTTAAGTACTCGCTCGTCTAAAATGGAGGGGTCTCCAGCTAGCATGGCATAAGTAGAATAACGAAGATAGTAGTCGAGGTCGCGAATACAAGCTGCATAGCGACGAGTAGTATACATATTACCGCCAGGACGAGTAACATCGGAATAGAGCAAAGACTTTGCTACTGCTTCTTTAACGATGCTAGCTGCGTTAGCACTAATTACGCTCGCTGCACGAACTCTTAATTGACCAGTTTGAAAATAGTTTTTTAGCTTATCCATAGCAGCACCGTCGAGGTATCTGCCTTGAACGTCAGCTGAATTAATTACAGAGGTAATTGCGTCTTGCATAGTTTTGTTTCCTTATCTTACCTAGTCTTAAACGTTTAACACTGATAAGTTAGCGTGTTTTCTGAAAAGTTTGTTACTGATATGTAAGCAGTCAAATATCTTGAGATATTACTGCATAGCTCCGATAACGTAATCGAAGTAGGAAGCAGCTTCTGTAGTGTCATCAGCAGACATCATAGAAGTAGCAACGTTTTTCATTTCGCGGATGCTTTGAGCCATAGCACCAACATCGGTACCTAGAGACTTGTACATCTCTTTTGCACCAACAAGACCAATTTCTTCGATTGGAGTTACATCACCAGCTACCACTCCATAAGTGATGAGGCGCAGGTAGTAGTCCATGTCACGAAGACAAGTTGCAGTCATTTCTTCGCCGTAAGCGTTTCCACCAGGAGAAACAACATCAGGACGTTTTTGGAACAATTGATCTCCAGCTTGTTTGACAATACGCTCGCGAGACTCGGTTAAAGTTTGAGCGATACGCAAACGGCTTTCACCAGTCGTAACAAAAGATTTAATTCTGTCTAATTCGCCAGGACTCAAGTAGCGAGCCTCTGCGTCAGCATTCACGATGGATTTCGTGACAATACTCATCGATGGATTCCTCCCAATGATTATGAAATCAAATTAATAAATGAACTATCAACCTTGTATATGATAGTTACTCGGATAAGATTTACAGCATCCTCTAGTCCCAGACAGCTCTGAAGCCAAAGCGATTTAGGCGAGCTATGGTTTTCAAGGCTATTCAACTCAACTAGGTTCTAAATAATTTAAAATCTATGTCTTGCTGCTGCTAGTAAAACTCCCCTGGATATATAGATTACTCTGTTTTGATACCCAGTTTCCAACTTTTAGCTACAAATTAGTATCGCAGCTTGCTCAAGTTAATGAGTAAAAGTAGCCACTGCCTTAACAAACTTTTACATAAAGTTAATACTCGATAACAAGTAGTCCTTTACGCTAACTTTTGTTTTTAAAATAACCAACAGCAAACAGTTACGCCTACTCTTAGGAAATAATTTTTTATTGGAGTAGATATTCCAACTTAAATTATCATCGGATACTTTGTTGCCGTTAATTGCCGTGACTTAACAGAATTTAATGTTGAACATGGCGATCGCCATGTTTGGCAGACAATCGGGCAACACAAACCAACCAACAGCTAAGGTGAAGTTGGTTGATTCGCTTTCAGTTAAGGTATTTAAACGTTTAACTTAGCTGGTTCAAAGCTAGGAACAACGATGTCATCATTCTGCTTGGTGAGCTGGTTGTAAAGCTTTTCTGTGTTGGGGAAGTTAGCCGCAGGCAGAGTGGGGAAAAGACGGAAAGGAACAGTATCTTCGCCAAATATTTGGACGTATTCCATACTGTTAACCATTGCCCCAATAAATGCCTTAAGTCCTTGAGAAGCCAAGATTTTATTGTACTTCTGAATTTCTCTTTGATTTAATGGCGCCCGTCCTAAGAAATGCTTTGTACCTAGTTCGATCGCCTTGGTGTTGGGATATGGAGTGTAGAACTCTTTAAGGTACAGCTCGGAACAGCCTAGCCCTTCAATAAATTCTTTGACGTTGATTTCCCCGTTACCCAAGCGGCTTTCTAACACGGCGAACTGAGTTTGCACCACATAAGGATTGATGTCTCGCTCGAATACTTGACGGTAAGCAGCCTTAATCAAGTTTTTCACCGCTACTTTATCAACCGTGCTGGTAAGCTTGAACACCTTACTTTGCTCGCGCTGCACGCTGACACCCTGGGTTACTTTTTGCTTGACTTCAGGAGTTGTACGGAAACTAGAAATTTGACCTAGTTCGATAAAGCGGGGAGTTTCATCGCTCTCAACTTTTGCCCCAATTCCTTCTTCAATTGCTCCTGGACGAGCTTGTCTGAGTTGAACGCCACCTGCAGTCAGATAACGCTCGTAGGGCACAGTATCTTCACCGAATGCTTCGGTGTACTCATCACTGTCTATGATGGCATCTACCAAGGCATAAAAGCCTTTCTTAGAACAAATATCAAAGTATTGATTGATCTCTTGACGACCATAGGTAGGACGACCCAGCAGACGACGGTGAATGTATTCAACTGCTTTGGTAACGTATAGAGATGTCCAGTACAGGTTGCGGAAGGTGTCAGACTTAGCCAGCGCCTTAACAAATTCGCGCACTGTAATATCTCCATTCTCCAGCTTGATCTCTGCGACCTTAATCTCTTGACCTTGATAGATATCGCGACCAAACACTTGACGATAACAAGCACGAATTATTGTTTGAGTGGAATTTTCAGCATAATTAACGCTAGAAGAATTATCCGCACCTGGAAGCTGATTATTGAGACGAAATACCTTAGCACCTAAAGAACCAGGCAGCTGGGCTCTGGCTGCGGGATTGCTATTTTGGTTATTTATACCTGCCCCGCGATGAATCAGCAGACGTTTAGTATCTTTGTTGAATGGTGCGGGACTGGTGCTGGGGTTACGGGTAGCTTTGGGAAAAATCGCTCCAAACTGAATTTCTAAAGGATCGTTACCCGAACCATACACATGCTGATCTGGTAGAGGGCGATCGTAACGAGCAAAAGTGGTGACAAATTGAGGTACCTTCCTAAAAGGCGCGCTGTAGTTTAGCAGGTCTTGCTGCATTCCCCAGTTGCGACATTCTTGCGCTTCTTGACCTAGACCTCTCAAATAGGGGACTGTTTCTTCTCCAAAGTAGTCGGCATATTCTTTTGAATCTACTAGAGCATCTACGAGTCCTGCCAATCCTTTCTCAGAAACAATCGAGAAATAATCTTGCACTTCTTCGCGAGAAGAGGGACCTCTACCGAGAATATGACGAAAAGCCAATTCTAAAGCACGGCTGTTGATGAATGGTTCGAAGAACTGTTTGCGATAAAGTTCGGACTTGCAGATACGACGAACAAACTCCTTCATCGAAATGTCGCCATTTTTGACCTGAGACTCTAAATAGGAAATGGACTGACCATAGGCACGAGTAATGTCGCGCTCAAAAATCTGTCTGTATGCCGCTTTGATTACTGCTTGCTTTTCTAAGGTAGAAAGACCTGTCTTCATGACAAACTTCTGTCTTCTTTCAGAAGCGTTGAAGTAGCTTTGAGGTAATTCCAACCCCTGCTTGTCATCTTCCTGACGTTGACGCAGTTTGTTTGAGGGAGTGGGTGCTTTAAATTCAGCAATTGCAACATCAAAGTATTGAGTGACAATTGCTGCAGATGATTCGTCTTTGCGGAAATAATCTCTTGTAGCGGCACGCATTTCCTGTAGAGCCACAATCGTGGCTGCTGTGCTGCATGCTCTTTCGATAATTTCCCGCAAGCCGCGAATATTGACCACCAAAATGTTAGGATCGCCAGCTACAATTGCATAGCTGATGTAGCGTAGGAACCAAGCCATATCACGCAAAGATTTTTGCATGTTGGCTGGACCATATTGAGATACACTAATCGGTCTGAAGCCAGGAGGAACGGGGCCAGAACCGCCAGCAAATAAAGATTTGAAAGCACCAAAGATACCGCCTTTACTGCTGTCCTCTTGCTGCTGTACGACTAGTTCGCTAGGAACGTTGGTATTTCCGCCAGAAGTAGCTACAGCCATCTCTTCTACCACAGGTGGTTTCTCCAGATAAGACATAGGAGAACCGCCAGTAAAAATGCGATTGGCTGCCCGCGAAACGATTATGTCCGCGTTGTTAGTAATAGTTTGAGCTATGTTTAGTCTTTGAAAACCAGATTTATAATATGCTGTTAATTCTTTAAGTTCGCCTCCTTCTAAGAAGCGGTCTTGCTGCTCTGCCTGCAAGATTGTAGACACCGCTACTGTCTGATAAAGTTGAGGACGGGCTAATGAACTGCCACCACTTGCCGTTACACTCATGTTTAATTTATTAGATTTTTACTTATAGTTCAGCTTTTAGATTAAAACGTTTCGCGCTTCGAGGGTAGATTTATTAAGAACTATGTATTTGAATCATACTCTTGAGTAAAGGGATTTGCTGCTAGTTGAATCATGCTTCAAAGCCTTACAGCATAGTATTTGATTTGATCGCTCGAACTTGTTTTTTGAGAATTCATCAAGCTATTTCACCAAAAGAAATTAAGTTTTGTTAACACCACTAATAATTCCAGCAAACGAGAAACTTTTTTATAAAGGTATAAGTTGATCGATTAATAAAATATTGAAATAAGGATTTTGTCTGATTCTTTACTAGTCAATTTAAGCATTTTGTTCGACCAGCCGACAGGCATTGCCACCTATGCTCAAAATGTGGTTAAAAGTTTGTCAGAAATCGAGCCGATACTGCTTTCTCCTAGAGATTTTGATGATTTCAAGCGATATTCTATTCCCCATGACATGGCTCCTAACAGAGGAAGTAGAGGTCATTTTAAAAGACTCTGGTGGACGCAGTTTCAGTTACCCAAAATCTATCAAGAATTAAAAGGCAAATTAATTTTTACGCCAATTCCCGAAGCTCCACTCTATTCTGATTGCCGTTATGTAGCTGTATGTCACGATTTGATTCCTCTGAGGTTTCCTCGTACAACTTCTCCTTTGACCAATTATTTTCGTTATGTCGTTCCTCGGGTTTTAGAGCAAGCAGAACATATTATTTGTAATTCTAATGCTACAGCTGGAGATATTGTAGATTTCTATGGCATTAAATCTAATAAAATTACGCCAATTTTATTGGGTTACGATCGCCAAAACTTTTACCCGAGGAAAGAACCATTTACTGTTTTAAATCGACCTTACTTTTTATATCTCGGTCGTCAAGACTATCATAAAAACCTTTCTGGTACGATCGCCGCTTTTGCTGGCATCAAAAATACAAAATATTGCTTAGCGATCGCAGGCTCTAAAGACCGTCGTTTTACTCCACAGTTAGAACGGCAAATTAAAGAACTAGAAATTCAAGATCGAGTTGCTTTTTTTGATTATCTCAACTATCAAGAACTACCCAAAATTATTAGTAATGCAGTGGCTCTAATCTTTCCTACTCTTTGGGAAGGTTTTGGACTGCCCGTCCTTGAAGCAATGGCTTGTGGAACTCCTGTAATTGCTTCTAATCTGGCTTCTTTACCTGAAATTATAGGAGATGCGGGAATGTCAATCGATCCTTACGATACATCCGCGATTACCTCAGCAATGATTGATATTAGTACAAATTCTCAAATGAGAAATAAACTTAGCGAACTTGGTCTAAAACAAGCGAGAAAGTTTAGCTGGCAAAAGACAGGAGAAATCACCAAAGAAGTTTTACTAAGACATATCTAGTAAATTATAAATAATATTAATTTACTGTTCTTGCGCGCGAATAAAAACAGTAAAAGATTCGACTAATTCGGGATTTCTCCAGCCTTTCTTAGTCTCTTCCATAATTATTTTTAGAGCTTCGGCAGGGCTATAGGCTTTTTTATGAGGACGATCGCTAGTCAAAGCACCGTAAATATCAATGATTTGAAATATTTGCGCCAGATAGGGAATATTTTCGCCAGAAAGACCATCAGGATACCCTGTGCCGTCCCAACGTTCGTGATGATGACGGATAATAGGTAAAACGCCGTTTCGATTGCGTAAAGGCTGGCAAATTTCTTCGGCAATTAAAACGTGTTCTCTGATTAAATCTTTTTCTTCAGGAGTCAATTCTCCAGCTTTAAGCATTACTGCATCGGGGATGGCAATTGTACCCAAATCGTGAAGGTTAGCAGCAAAACCCAGATCGTCAATTTCTTTGGGAGTCAAGCCCAGATATTCAGCAAAGGATTTAACCAATGAGACAACTCTTACATTTCCTCCTTGCTTGGTGGAACGACTATCAACTGCTTTAGCTATAGTAAACAAAACTTCCTCGGATCGATCTAAACCATCGTTAAGACGTTTTTGACCTATCAAAGACTTGACTCTAGTTGACAACTCGATTCGATTGAGAGGTTTGAGTAAAATATCATCTCCGCCTGCTTCCATCCCTTTAATTCGATGTTCCCTACTATCCGTAAGAGTTGTTAAAACAATGGGAATGTTAGCAGTGTGGTAATTTCCTTTAAGCTGACGACAAAAAGCAAAGCTATCGACATCACGCATCATGACGTCCAAAAGAATTAAGTCGGGCTGCTGATTAGTTATACTGTCGAGCATCGCTGATTTATTATCCGCTTCCAATATTTCGTAGCCATCTAGAGATAAAAGATCTACCGCTGTCATACGACTTAGAGGATTATCATCAACGATCAAAATTTTAGCGGCTGTAATATTGGAACTGTTACCCATTTCGTAACTCCCCATGGTCGCTGAAGGAAACTCGACAACTCTTTTCATTATTATTCTATTTGGAGATTGAAGGTTATTAATACAATGCTCGACAAGCTAGTCTAATCTACAATTTCTAGATCTTCAATTTAACTACAAACACTCATATAAGATGTGTTAGCTAACGATCCCAGCCTAGCTTGGATTTTTATGTTCAATGACAAAATTGATATAAAGTTTTCTTAATTGCCATTAATATCATTATGAATGTTAATTAAATCTTTGTTATCGGGCATAATACGGAGTTTATGTCTTGTTTTGAATACTTGATTTGGATAGGGTAGGCTGTGAATGGGCAAAATCACTGATAACTCAAATTATTTTTACTACTCCAGCCAACGTTTTCTCCACTGAGAGGTAGATTCTAGATTGCTTTTATCTTGCTCTTTGTTTCTCTGTGTAATTATTTCTGCCGAAGATGAGTTTAAATTGCGATCGCGATAGGGAATTGCCGCTCTGGTTGCTAAATGCTCTCGTTCTTTTTGAGAGATGGAATGTAAATTTTTATACCAAAAAGCTGCAAGAGTACCTGGCGACTTGCGACCCACACCGACTATGGAGCAAATTTGTAGTTGATTGAGAATCAGCGCAGTGCGTACTGCCGCAGAGCACGAATAGGTTGCTAATTTTCCTCGCTCGTCAAGACATTTTGCTACCAAAGCAATAAAATCCACGGTCCAAAGCTGGGGACATTTTCGCGGAGAAAATGGATCGAGAAATATTGCATCAGCTTGCCAGCCTGCTCTTACCAGGGATTGAATCGTCTGCCTAGCATCACCCAGCAACAGTTTGGCAGCTAGAAGCTTGTTATTAACTGACAATTCGTTTCCCAGCTCGCTCAATAATTGGCTTACAGGCGATCGCCATTGAGCTAATAGAGCGTGTTTTATCGCCTGTCGGGGAACATCTGCCGATATTTCTAGAGCATACAGTTCTATTTTGCATTCTGGATTAATCGACCAGATAGCATCTAACGCTGCTGCACTGTTATAACCCAAGCCATAGCAAATATCTAGCAGCTTTATAGTAGATTTAGTGGCTGCTAGTTGTTTAATTTGACAAGGCTCAACATATCTTACTTCTGCTTCTTGTTTGGCGCCAAAAGATGAATGAAATGCCTCTTGAAACTCAGGGGAATAAAAAGTGTAAGAACCATCTCCAGTTTCTTGAGGAGTAAATTTGCCGCCATCGTGCATAACTCATAACCATAATTTGGGATCGAGCAGATCGATCTAATTTGTTAGCTCTCAATCTATCACTGTCCTCAATACTGACCAATGCTTAATGTTCAATGCTCAATGTTAGGTTAAGCTAGTGCAGCAATCGAAACCTTGGCAGCAATTTGTTCGGCGATCGCCATTAAAGCTTTTGCCGATGCAGAATCGGGATTGGCAACGACAATTGGAATCCCATTGTCTCCTCCTTCTCTCAAGGCTATTTCAATGGGAACACATCCCAACATCGGTACGTTGAGCTCTTTAGCAGTTCTTTCTCCCCCACCAGAACCAAACAAGTCGTAGCTTTTGTCGGGCATGTCTGGAGGGATGAAATAGCTCATATTTTCTACAATGCCTAGCACGTTGACCCCCAACTGCTGAAACATTTTTAGCCCTCGACGAGCATCAATTAAAGATACAGTTTGAGGTGTGGTGACAATTACTGCCCCTGCCATAGGTACGGCTTGCGCCATAGTCAACTGAGCATCGCCTGTACCTGGAGGCATATCGACGATCAAATAGTCTAATTCGCCCCATTCCACCTGGTAGAGAAATTGGCGAATAATACCGTTAAGCATGGGACCGCGCCAAATTACTGGCTGATCGGGGTCGATCAAAAACGCCATTGAAACCAGTTTGACGCCATGGTTAAAAGCAGGCTCTAATATTTCTCCTTGGCTACCTTGCTTGACAGGAATTTTAGCATTGGACAAACCAAACATGTTGGGCGCATTGGGACCGTAAATATCTGCATCCAATAAACCCACTTTTGAGCCTTGGGCGGCAAGTGCCACTGCCACATTTGCCGCGACAGAACTTTTACCTACTCCTCCTTTGCCACTAGAAATAGCGATGATATTTTTAATCCCAGGGACAGAGGTACGGTCTGGCAAAGACTTTTGTTGAGGAGTTTCAGCCGTAACTTCCACTTCTACGTTTTCTACCCCAGGAAGTTTCTTAACTGCAGCCTGACAATCTTCAACAATAAACTCTCTCAGAGGACAAGAAGGAGTGGTCAAAACCAAAGTAAAACTAACAGTTTCTCCTCTGACCGCCACATTGCGAATCATATTTAGTTCCACAAGGCTTTTTTGTAATTCTGGATCTTGTACGGGACGTAAAACCTCTAAAACTGAATTGGTATCCAACATTTAATTATTTCTCCTCTTAAATTCTAGCGATTGGCTCTTTGCCTCTGCCAAAAACGAGTACTTTTACTTACTATCTAGTTTAATTATCAACTCAAACGGTTAGCTCAGACAATAATTAGCAAATAAATATTACCTCCAGCCAACTGCTGCAATCTCAGCAAAAGTTTTTTGAATATTTACGGCTCAAACAAAGTTGGGTTTTTACGACCAATTATAGAGTTCAGAAATTACTCTAAAACGATAAAATGGATTCGGTAATGAATGGCAAAAACTAATCGATAAAGAAATATTCCTAATGCTTTCCTCTTTAGTAGCTGACTTTCGCATCATCTTCGAACGCGACCCTGCTGCCCGTAACTGGCTGGAAGTCTTGGTTTGCTATCCAGGTCTGCAGGCTCTTTTTCTCCATCGCATTGCCCATTGGCTGTATAGAGTTGGCATTCCTTTTTTTCCTCGTTTTATTTCTCATCTAGCACGTTTTTTTACGGGTATCGAGATTCATCCAGGGGCGCAAATTGGCAAAGGAGTGTTTATCGATCACGGTATGGGAGTCGTTATTGGAGAGACAGCAATTGTCGGTGATTACTCATTAATCTATCAAGGGGTTACTCTAGGAGGAACGGGAAAAGAATCTGGCAAACGCCATCCAACCTTGGGTGAGAATGTTGTAGTTGGCGGTGGAGCAAAAGTTCTCGGTAATATTCAAATTGGCAATAATGTTCGGATTGGTGCTGGCTCGGTAGTACTGCGAGATGTTCCTTCCAACTGCACGGTAGTAGGCATTCCAGGTCGAGTCATCTATCGCTCGGGAGTAAAGGTAAATCCTTTGGAACACGGCAACTTACCCGACTCAGAAGCTGCTGTGATTCGTACTTTAGTCGATCGTATTGAATCTTTAGAAACAGAAGTTAAGCAGTTAAGAAAATCCGAGTCTCAGAGTAAATCTTTTGTGGCTGCGGTGCTTTCTGAAAAAAGCGAATCTGAAGAATGTATCAAAAAAGAGACCAGTTGCTTGCTTCGAGATCGAGAGATAAGAGAATTTTTAGGGGAAAGCAATTTTGAATAGTTGGACGAAAAATCTAATAATATTTTCTTTATTAACGATATTTTAGATTTAACCAATGAAACTTAATTTCCAGCGATCGCTTTCTTTCATATTGAGTCGCATAGCTGTAATTAGCATTTCTTTTGTCGCAGCTATTGGTCTGTTTGTTCTACCAGCCCAAGCTGCGGACTATAACAAGCAGGTTTTGACCGATGCTGATTTTTCCCATCAAGATTTAACCGATGCGAGCTTTGACCATACCAATCTTCGAGGCAGCGATTTGAGTTTTTCTAAAGCTGTAGGAGTAAGATTTTTTGGCGCAAATATGTCTAGAACCAATTTGGAAGGGGCAGATTTGCGCTACTCCAGTATGGAATCGACTCGTTTGACTCGTGCCAACCTAACGAATGCAGTATTAGAAGGAGCATACTTAACCAACGCGATGCTGCAAGAATCGACAATTACAGGGGCAGATTTTACCGATGTTTTGCTCGACCCCAATACCGAAAAAGACTTGTGCGAAAGAGCCAGCGGCACAAACCCTACTACAGGCAGAAACACTAAAGATACTTTGTATTGTCCATAGTTTTTTGCAGTTTTGACTATAATGCTTTTTCAAACCCTATATAAGCAACTGTGGACTTAAAATACGCTTTAGTACATGAATGGTTGACCCCCGAAGCAACTGGAGGATCGGAATTAGTTGTGCAAGAGATCTTGAAGCATATTGATGCCGATCTTTATGCTCTAATCGACTTTGAATCAACCAATCCTCAAAGCTATTTATATCAAAAGAAAATCAAAACTACTTTCTTGCAAAAATTTCCGCTAGCTCGTAATGGCGTACAAAAATACTTGCCTTTGTTGCCGATCGCGATCGAACAGTTGGATATCAATCATTATGATATAGTACTGTCTTCTTCCCATGCAGTAGCCAAAGGAGTTTTGACCAATCCCCATCAATTACATATTTGTTATTGTCATACTCCCATGCGTTACGCTTGGGATTTGACTTTTGATTATTTACAAGGCGATCGTAATGGACGAGGTGTTCGAGGCTTGATTGCTAGATATATTCTGCATCGTCTTCGCCAGTGGGATGTTATCTCAGCCAACAGAGTTGACTATTTTATTGCCAATTCTAGCCATACAAAAGCCCGTATTTGGCGTTGCTATCGTCGCTCTGCTAAAGTAATTTATCCGCCCGTAAATCTGGAAAAATTTGAATTTCAGGCAGAAAAAGCGGATTTTTATCTGACAATTTCTCGCTTAGTAAGTTATAAACAAATATGCTTAATTGTTAGGGCTTTTAATGAGCTTAAGAAACCTTTAGTCATTATTGGAGGTGGTTCGCAGTTAGATGAAGTACGCCAGCTAGCTCGGTCTAATATTCAGGTTTTGGGCTGGCAGCCGCATAATGTGGTTGCAAAATACATAACAAAAGCAAAAGCCTTTGTTTATGCAGCTTGTGAAGATTTTGGAATTGCTTTGGTTGAAGCACAAGCCTGCGGTACGCCAGTAATTGCCTATGGAAAAGGAGGTGCGTTAGAAACAGTAAAAGATATTCGAGCCGATCCTGTAAAGGGTACAGGTTTATTTTTCGACGTTCAAAAACCAGAAGCTTTAGTTGAAGCGGTCAAAAAATTCGAACAATTAGCAGATAGAATTGAGCCAGAAAATTGTCGATTGCAAGCAAATAAGTTTAGTCCGACGATTTTTAAGCAATCCTACTTAAAATATATTGAGGATTGTTACGAGGAGTGGAAATAGTCCCAATAATCTATCCAAATCTATGATGACCGAACAATTTTCAGCAAAGTAAGACTTTATAGTTTTATCATGGGACAGTGTGGTGTGATGTGTGAAGGAGTAAGATGACTGCTAACAGCCAACTTATTTCCGTTAAGACTGTACAGGGAGTAATCAGAAAAGGGTTTCGATCTTTATTCAATCTTCGCCGATTGAAGTTATCTTTCTCTACCTTAAACGGAAATTTTATCAAACGTATATTCGATATAGTTTTTGCTTCATTAGTATTGACTGTATTTTCTCCTGTTTATTTTATCTTGATGGTGTCGATCGCTCTTAATTCTAAAGGTCCAGTTTTTTACGTTCAGCAAAGAGTTGGTAAAAATCATCAGCCTTTTAACTGTATTAAGTTCAGAACCATGGTCGATAATGCCGACCAAATGCTCGACAGCATGATCGAAAATTCCGAGCAGATACGGACTGAATTTCAAGACAGCTTCAAAATCAAGCAAGACCCTCGCATCACCAAGATTGGTAAATTTCTGCGCATGACTAGCTTGGATGAATTTCCTCAATTTTGGAATGTCTTAAAAGGTGAGATGAGCGTTGTCGGACCTAGACCTCTAGTACCTGAAGAACTACCCAAATACGGTCGCAAAATTAATACAGTGCTAAAAATCAAGCCTGGTATTACTGGTTTGTGGCAAGTGTCGGGAAGAAATGATATCCCTTACCCCAAGAGAGTAAAAATAGATGTCTACTATGCAACTAGTCACAATTGGCTCTTGGATCTGTGGATTATTTATAAAACCGTGGGTGTAATGCTCTTCCCTCGCAATAATGGTGCCTACTAAAGCCGATTGAAACAATCAACTAATTTATTGCGATCGCGAGTAAGTTAGCTGTTTGTCCATACTACTAAATTTTTTTTTGTTGTCTCACTTCACCAGACAGCAGCTTTTTGGCGCTCTTATTGAGGATCGTTCTATGCCTGCTTAAGATAATATTTTTGTCTTTTTCTGCCAATTAATCCGCGCAAAGACCTGCAGTTGTCCTCTGTGTCAGGCACTCCGTCGTCATCGTCGTCGTCGTCGCACTCATCTCCGATCCCGTCGCCGTCGACGTCCAGCTGGTCGGCGTTAGCCACCAGGGGGCAGTTATC
>JBCDCO010000061.1:0-22383 GCA_039181635.1 Cyanobacteria bacterium P01_G01_bin.19
CTGCGGTAAAAAGAATACAGAAACAAAGCTCAACATAGACCATATTGTTGCTCTTGCAAATGGCGGTAGTAATGATATAAGCAACTTACAAGTTTTGTGTAGTAAATGTAATCAAGTAAAAAAAGCTAATTTTGATGCTCGTTTTCAACGTTACTACGATTGATTTAATCGCGAAGGCGATCGCTTTTTTCTTCAATTCTCAAAATCATAAAGGTATCTCGATCAAGACATTGCTAATGCAAACACTCTTTGATCGACCAAATCATATACGAGAATTTAATAATTTTTAGTGGCGATTATATAAATATTTTACACTTTAACTTATAGTTAAAACGATAGCTGTACAAAATCCTCAAATAGATTTGATTTACTACGCCGCTCTAAAAGAATGGAAGAAATACTTGAATTAAAAGACTGTTTGCTAAATCATCAATACGATAGGGCAATAAAAATTGTTGAAGAATTAGAGCAGATGGGCAGACAAGACAAAATCAACAATTTAGAATCTTTTTTAGTAATTTTGTTAATCCATCTAATCAAAATTCAAGTTGAAAAAAGAGTAACCCGCAGTTGGCGTAGTTCAATTTTAAATAGTCTACGAGAGATTCAAAAGCGCAACAAATTAGGAAAAAAATCACACTACATCAAACAAGATCGGTGGTCACAATACATTGAGAATGTTTATCCAGATGCTATTTTCAAAGCTGCTGATGAAGCTTTTGGTGGCATTGAAGTAAAAGAAATAAAGTCTTTGGTTAATTTAAACAGGTTACAAAATACAGCTTTGGAATTGCTAGGTTTTACCTACACTCTAGATGGGAATAGCATGGTTGAAGTTATTTGCGATCGCTTTCCTGTCGGTCTTTTAGAATTAGATGATAGTTACGAATAATTTGCGATCGCTCTACATTCAATCGATCTTTTAAAATAACAATACGGTAATTAAGAAGTACAAAATAATTATGGTTGCTTCCCCACAAAAGTCTTATCTGACTCCAGAAGAATATCTACAGCTAGAAAGCAGCAGTGATACAAAGCACGAATATTTTGCTGGTGAAATATTTGCTATGGCTGGTGCGACCGATACCCACGTTACTATTGCTCTTAACATGGCTATACTATTACGCAATCATTTGAGAGGAGCGGGCTGTAGGGTATATATATCAGATATGAAAGTACGAATCGAAAGCAAAAACCGTTTTTTCTACCCTGATGTGATGGTAACTTGCGAATCTAAAGATCGAGAAAACAGCACTTATAAACAGTTCCCTCGTTTGATTGTTGAAGTATTATCAGACTCTACCGAAGCTTTTGATCGCGGTGATAAATTTGCCGACTATCAGTCCATACCAACATTAGAAGAGTATGTCTTAGTTAACACAAAAAAAGCCAGGATTGAATGCTTTCGTCGTACCGATGATAATTTGTGGCTGCTACAGTTCTACGAACTAGACAAAGTTAATTTTGCTTTAACTAGCATTGAATTTGAGGGCAAGATTGAGGAAGTTTATCAAGAAGTAGATTTTCCTACAGCAGAGGAGACACCAGAAGAAAGCTAGCGCAATGTACATCGTCTCTTCAAAAAAATCTTGAAACTGTCAAAAAATATCCTTGTCAGAATCACGGTCATTACTGTATCATTAATGGTTGTGGTTAAAACTGGCAAATCTCACCTTATAGATAACAGACGTAACAGTCTAATCATCCCCCTTAGTTGTAAAGATGCAAGTCTAAATACTGAATAAGGGAGTTTTTACAAGGATAAAAACAAACTTGTTATGGGGTAAGTGAGAAATTTATAGGATTTGCTACCTCCTTATAGGAAACTGAAGGATTAATTTCTTTAAGTCTTTGAGGGTCAAGGTAACTTTTAATAGAGACAGTAAACGCTGAATCTAGCCGTAAATCTTAGAAAAAATTATATATTTGCTGCTGTGCATCTTGTTATGGCGGTTTAGCCAGAGAATTTATTTGTGCGATCGCGCAGATGTTTTTTTATGGTGAATACCTACAAGATGACTATTTTTTGTCAGGCAAGTAGCACCGTACTGATTAGCAGTCATCAGCGGTGAATAACCCAACCTAAACTTCCCCAGGAAGAATAGGGGTTTGTCGTGTTGCAATTATAGAGAGGCTAAAACTCGTGTCTGTCGGTATTCTTGGCACTAAAGTAGGCATGACCCAAGTCTTTGACAAAGAGACAGGAAATGCCATTCCCGTTACTGTTGTTCAAGCTGGACCTTGTGTCGTAACTCAAATCAAAACAAAAGAAACAGATGGCTATAGCTCGGTTCAGATTGGCTATGGTGAAGTTAAAGAAAAAGCTTTATCAAAGCCCGAACTGGGTCATCTAAACAAAGCGGGAGCTAGTCCCTTACGCCATCTAAAAGAGTATCGCATCGAAGATACTGCAAGTTATGAATTAGGCAAAACCCTAGACATTTCTGAAATCTTCAACACAGAAACTACTGTAGATATTAGTGGCAAGACAATGGGTCGCGGTTTTGCTGGCTATCACAAACGTCACAATTTTCATCGCGGTCTGATGAGTCACGGTTCAAAAAGTCACCGCGCGCCTGGTTCTACTGGTGCAGGTACTACCCCTGGTCGTACTTACCCTGGTAAAAAAATGGCTGGACGTTACGGTGGCAAGCAAGTAACTACTCGCAAGCTAAAGGTTGTCAAAGTTGATGCGGAACAAAATTTGTTGCTCATCAAGGGTGCTGTTCCAGGAAAACCTGGATCGCTACTCAGTATTTCTCCCAGCAATATTGTTGGAAAGTAATCGCAGTCGGTTAACGGTATGCTGCAATTAAACAACAGCATCTGCGTTGACTGCCTTCCGCAATTATTAAAAACAACTAGAAAGATAACAAACAAGTAACCATGGTTAATTGTGTAGTCAAAAATTGGCAGGGGGAAGATGCTGGAGAAGCAACCCTAGAACTGAAAGTTGCCAAATCAGAAAATGCAGAACATATCGTTCATAGAGCATTAGTCCGCCAATTAAATAATGCTCGTCAAGGGACGGCATCTACTAAAACCCGCTCTGAAGTTCGAGGTGGTGGACGCAAGCCCTGGAGACAAAAGGGAACTGGTCGTGCTCGTGCTGGTTCTATTCGCTCTCCCTTATGGCGTGGTGGTGGCGTCATCTTTGGACCAAAACCCAGAGATTACAGCACCAAAATGAATCGCAAGGAAAGACGTTTGGCTTTGAGAACGGCATTCAGCGCACGTATTGAGGACACGATTGTAGTTGAGGACTTTTCTGCAGAATTTGATCGCCCCAAAACCAAAGACTTCGTCGAAGCGTTGGGTCGTTGGGGCGTTGAAAAAGACGAGAAAGTTTTGTTGATCCTCAAAGAAGTTTCCGAAAACGTAAACTTATCTACGCGCAACATTGCCAAAGTCAAAATGATTAAGGCAACTAATTTAAATGTTGCCGACATCCTGCACGCTAACAAACTAATTGTTAGTCAGGACGCTCTACAACAGATTCAGGAGGTTTATGGTGACGACTAAATACCAAGAGAGAGATTTAGCAGATTTAATCCTCAAGCCGATCATCACAGAGAAAGGCACGATTCAGATGGAGTTTAATAAATACGTCTTTGATGTATTGCCCAAAGCTACCAAACCTGACATTAAAGCAGCGATCGAAAGCTTATTTGATGTCACAGTTATTAAGGTAAACACTTTGACATTACCTCGTAAAAAACGTCGTGTAGGCAGATTCATTGGTTACAAAGCTCAATACAAAAGAGCAATTGTAACTCTTAAAGAAGGGGATACTATCGCTTTATTCCCCGACGTATAGATCGAGTCATTAGTTATTAGTCATTAGTTATTAGTCTCAATGGAATAGAATCTCGAACTCAGCTATGTTCTCAATACACCACTCAAACTAAAAACTAACTACTGAAAACTAAAGACTTACTAGATAATCAAACTTAGACTCGAAAAAGCTATCTTAAGCAAATTATGGGTACTCGTTCATTTAGACCATACACTCCAGGGACTCGCCAAGCAGTAGTCGCCGATTTTTCGGAAATTACTAAAAAAAAGCCAGAAAAGTCCCTAACTAAATACAAGCACCGCAAGAAAGGTCGTAACAACCGTGGTGTAATCACTAGTCGTCGTCGTGGTGGCGGACACAAACGTCTCTATCGTATTATCGATTTTCGCCGCGACAAGCGTAATATTCCCGCCGAAGTAATTGCGATTGAGTACGACCCCAACCGTAACGCCCGCATTGCTCTAGTTCAGTACGAAGATGGTGAAAAACGATACATTCTTGCTGCGGTAGGAATGAAAGTCGGCACGCCAATCATTGCCAGTCCCGATGCACCCATTGAAGTAGGAAATGCCTTACCTTTAAGCAAAATGCCCTTGGGTGAGACAATTCACAATGTCGAGCTGGTAGCTGGTCGTGGGGGACAAATCGTTCGCGCTGCTGGTGCTGCAGCTAAAGTAATGGCAAAAGAGGGTGACTACGTTACTATTGGTCTTCCTTCAAAAGAAGTACGTATGGTACGCAAAGAATGCTATGCCACTATCGGACAGGTTGGTAATGTTGAATACCGCAACCTCAAGTTAGGTAAGGCAGGTAAAATGCGCCACAAAGGTAGAAGACCAGAAGTTCGTGGTAGTGCGATGAACCCTTGCGATCACCCTCATGGTGGTGGTGAAGGACGCGCTCCTATCGGTAGAAGCGGTCCTGTATCTCCTTGGGGTAAACCAGCCTTGGGTAAGAAAACTCGCAAGAAAAACAAGCCCAGCAACAAGCTAATTGTTCGTCGCCGTCGTTAATTCATTCATCGAGCTTAGAAATATGAGTCGTTCTTTAAAAAAAGGGCCTTTTATCGCCGATAGTCTGCTCAAAAAAATTGAGAAATTAAACGCGAATAATAAAAAAGAAGTAATCAAAACTTGGTCTAGATCCTCAACCATTTTGCCTTTGATGGTGGGACATACCATTGCTGTCCATAATGGTCGCCAGCACATTCCCGTGTTTATTAGCGATCAGATGGTCGGACACAAACTAGGAGAATTTGCTCCTACCCGCACTTTTAGGGGTCATGCTAAAAGCGACAAAAAAGGGAGACGCTAGGTACTAAATATCACTATGGCTATAGATACTAACAACGAAGTCAAAGCGATCGCCAAATATATTCGGATGTCTCCTTTTAAGGTCAGACGGGTATTAGATCAGATTCGCGGTCGCCAATATCGAGAAGCGTTGATCATTCTCGAATTTATGCCTTATAAAGCCTGCGAGCCAATTCTCAAGACTTTGCGATCGGCAGTAGCTAACGCAGAACACAATAACGGCTTAGACCCTGCAACTTTAGTAGTGAGTCAGGCTTTTGCAAATGGTGGTCCTGTTCTCAAACGTTATCGTCCTAGAGCGCAAGGAAGAGCTTATCAAATTCGTAAGCCAACCTGTCACATTACTGTGGCTGTCGCGCCAGAAGTAACAGATTAGCAGTTTAATTACATTACTATTACGAGGAAACATTTGTGGGACAAAAGATACACCCAACGGGTTTTCGTTTAGGGGTCACTAAAGAGCATCAGTCTTGCTGGTATGCAGACACCAAACGTTATCCAGAATTATTACAAGAAGATCGCAAAATTCGCGAATACGTGAACAAAGAGTTGAGTAATGCAGGCATTTCTCGAGTCAAAATCGAGCGTAAAGCAGATCAAATCGACTTGGCAATTCACACGGCTAGACCTGGCGTAGTTGTCGGTCGCGGCGGCTCGGGAATCGAAAAACTGCGTAACGAACTTCAGGCAAAAGTAGGTAACACTCGCCAAATTCGGATTAACGTGATTGAAGTACCTCGCGTCGATGCTGATGCAGCATTGATTGCCGAATACATTTGCCAACAGCTAGAGCGAAGAGTCTCTTTTCGCCGCGTTGTCCGTCAAGCGGTTCAAAGAGCCCAACGTGCTGAGGTTCTGGGAATTAAGATTCAGGTCAGCGGTCGCCTAAATGGTGCGGAAATTGCTCGTACAGAATGGGTTAGAGAAGGTCGAGTTCCTCTACATACCCTTAGAGCAGATATTGACTACTCTTATCGTACTGCCTTGACCATCTATGGAATTCTTGGGGTGAAAGTATGGGTATTTAAAGGTGAAATTATTCCAGGACAGGAAGAAGCAGCACCAACTCAAGCTCCCCGACGTCAGCGTCGTCGTCAAAAATTTGACGATCGCTCTGAATAACTATAAATACTTATCTAGCAAAATACTAAGACTATGCTTAGTCCCAGAAGAACGAAATTTCGCAAGCAGCATCGCGGTCGTATGAGAGGTATGGCTTATCGCGGCAGCACCTTGAACTTTGGCGATTTTGCCTTACAAGCTACCGAACCTTCTTGGATTACTGCCCGTCAAATCGAGGCTGCTCGTCGAGCAATGACTCGCTATGTCAAACGGGGCGGTAAAATCTGGATTCGGATCTTTCCTGACAAACCCGTAACCATGCGTCCAGCAGAAACGCGGATGGGTTCTGGTAAAGGTTCTCCCGAATTTTGGGTGGCAGTAGTCAAGCCAGGCAGAATCATGTTTGAAATGGCTGGTGTTCCCGAACCCGTAGCGAAAGAAGCAATGCGCTTGGCAGCTCAAAAGCTCCCAATTAAAACTAAATTTGTCACTCGCGACGAGGATTATAAGTAAGACTATGGCTTTACCAAAAGTAGAAGAAGCTAGAAAACTCAGCGATGAAGAGCTAGCAGAGGAAATTTTAGCGGTCAAGCGAGAGCTATTCCAACTGAGACTAGAACAAGCTACTCGCCGTTTAGAAAAGCCTCACATGTTCAAACACACAAAGCATCGTTTGGCACAACTATTAACCGTAGAACGAGAGCGCGAAATCGCTGCTGCAAAAGGAGAATAGAATATGGCAGTTAAAGAAAGAGTAGGAGAAGTAGTCAGCGACAAAATGGATAAAACCGTTGTTGTGGCGATCGAAAACCGTTCTCCTCATCCTAAATACGGCAAAATTGTCGTCAGAACCAAGAAATATAAGGTACACGACGCGGAAAACCAATGCAAGATTGGCGATCGCGTGAGGATCAAAGAAACTCGCCCTCTCAGCAAAACCAAACGCTGGACGGTCGAGGAAATTATTGAATCCAGACAATCCTAACTCAAGCTCAAGTTAATTTCCCCGATCGAGAGTAAACATGATTCAACAACAAACCTATTTAAATGTCGCTGACAATAGCGGCGCGCGCAAGCTGATGTGCCTGCGTGTAATCGGCAAAGGAAACTGTCCTTATGCTTTTATTGGCGATGTCGTAGTGGCAGTAGTCAAAGATGCACTGCCTAATATGGGGGTTAAAAAATCTGAGGTTGTTAAAGCGGTAATCGTTCGCACCAAGCAATCGGTAAGTCGTCCCAGCGGGATGAGCATCCGTTTTGATGACAACGCGGCAGTAATTATCAACGAACAAGGCAGCCCCAGAGGTACCCGTGTATTTGGTCCTGTGGCAAGAGAATTAAGAGAGAGAAACTTTACTAAGATTGTCTCTTTAGCTCCAGAGGTAATTTAAATGGCAAAAGCAAAAAAAGCACCAACTCGCTACAAAATGCACGTCAAGAAAGGAGACACTATTCAGGTCATCTCTGGACGAGACAAAGGCAAGATAGGCGAAATCACTACAGTTAATCCTAAAACCAGTCAAGTGATTGTGGAAGGAGTTAATGTCCGTACCAAACACGTCAAGCCTCAGCAAGAAGGAGAGTCGGGTCAAATTGTGACTTTTGAAGCTCCGATCCACAGTTCTAACGTCATGCACTATTCCGAAAAAGAAAAAACCGTTAGTCGAGTGGGTTATACCTTCACCGAAGACGGTCGCAAAGTGCGAATGCTTAAGAAAACTGGCGAAATTATCGACTAATTTCATTGAACATTGACCATTAAACATTGACGAGCGACCCTGCGTCGCCTTAAGGCGTTTATGCCCTTTAGGGTGCAAAGGAATGCGCGAGTTGAACAATCAAATGCTAAATGGTAAATGATAACTGTTAAATGTATATCCTCCTGACCAAGCCCAGGAAATAATTAATTGTCATGCCAAAACCATTAAAAGAAAGGTATCAAGAAGATATCGTCCCCAAGCTAACAGAACAGTTTAGCTTTAGTAACGTTCACGAAGTACCTAAAGTAGTCAAAATTACGATCAATCGTGGTCTCGGTGAAGCATCTCAAAACGCTAAAGCTTTAGAATCTTCTATCCGCGAATTAACGGTTATCACGGGACAAAAGCCTGTAGTCACCAGAGCTAAAAAAGCGATCGCCTCCTTTAAAATTCGTGAAGGAATGCCAGTGGGGGTCATGGTAACTCTCCGTGGCGACAAAATGTACGCTTTTCTCGAAAGGCTAATCGCCCTAGCCCTACCCCGTATTCGCGATTTCCGTGGCATCAGCCCCAAGAGTTTTGACGGTCGTGGTAACTACAGTTTGGGGGTACGCGAGCAACTAATGTTCCCCGAAATCGACTACGATAGCATCGACCAAATCCGAGGTATGGATATTTCCATCGTCACTTCTGCCGCAAACGACGAAGAAGGGCGGGCTCTACTCAAAGAAATGGGAATGCCTTTTCGCGACAATTAACATCCTTAGTATCTCACAATAAAAAATAGGAAATAATGGCAGCAACCGATACTATTTCAGATATGCTGACCCGCATCCGTAATGCCTGTATGGTCAAGCATCAAACAACCCAAGTACCCTCCACTCGCATGACTAGAGCGATCGCTCAGGTACTGCAAAGTGAAGGATTTATTGAAAGTTTTGAAGAAACTGGAGAAATTCCCCATAAGTTCATCGTCATCTCTCTTAAGTACAAGGGTAGAAATCGTCAGCCAATTATTAGCACTCTTAAAAGAGTAAGCAAACCAGGACTGCGAGTTTATTCTCGTAAGAAAGATATTCCCCGCGTTCTCGGTGGTATTGGTATTGCGATCGTATCCACTTCTCGTGGAGTAATGACAGATAGAGAAGCTCGCAGCCAAGGCGTTGGTGGCGAAATCCTCTGTTACGTCTGGTAATCAAACAGGAGGACTACAAAAATGTCTCGTATTGGCAAATTGCCCATTCCAATTCCTGATAAAGTAACCGCACAAATTTCAGGACAGCACGTAACTATCAAAGGACCAAAGGGAACTCTCGAACGAGAAATTCCCCAGCCAATCGAAGTCAAACAGGAGGGCAACACAATCATAGTAAACCCCACTGTTGACTCTCGTCTTGGTCGCCAGCGTCACGGTCTTTGCCGTACTTTGGTAGCAAATATGGTAGATGGGGTATCTAAAGGATTCCAAAAACGCCTATCAATCCAAGGGGTTGGTTATAGAGCACAAGCCCAAGGAAAGAAATTAACCCTCAACGTCGGCTACAGCAAACCCGTTGAGATGGAAATGCCTGATGGAATTGATGTAGCAGTAGAAAACAGAAACACTGAAGTTGTTATTAGCGGCATCAGTAAAGAAGTAGTAGGTAATGTAGCGGCAAAAATCAGAGCCGTTAGACCCCCAGAACCATATAAAGGAAAAGGAATACGCTACTTTGACGAACAGGTAAGACGCAAAGCTGGTAAGACAGGTAAGTAGAAATAATGAAGCTTTCACGCAGAGAATCAGTAAAACGCCGTCATCGACGGGTACGCAGAAAAGTCAGCGGTACTCCCGAACGCCCTCGTTTGTGTGTTTTCCGCTCCAACAATCATATCTATGCCCAAGTTATTGATGATGTGGCACAACACACCTTGGCAGCAGCATCAGACTTCAACGTAGAAAAATCAACTTCTGGTGCAACTCGCGAGGTTTCAGCTGCAGTAGGCAAGCTGATTGCCCAAAGAGCCAAAGAAAAAGGAGTTGCCAAAGTCGTATTCGACCGCGGAGGCAATCTTTATCACGGTCGAGTAAAAGCTTTAGCAGACGCAGCTCGCGAAGCTGGCTTAGACTTCTAAAGAGCAAAATATCAAAAGTAATAACTATGGCTAACAAATCTAACAAGTCGCGCAAAAAAAGTCGCGCTAAAGATAAAGACTCAGCTTGGCAAGAGCGAGTAGTACAGATTCGCCGAGTCAGCAAAGTAGTTAAAGGTGGTAAAAAACTTAGCTTCCGCGCAATCGTAGTCGTGGGCAATGAGAAAGGACAGGTCGGCGTGGGCGTGGGAAAAGCAGCTGATGTAATTGGTGCAGTCCGCAAGGGTGTAGCCGATGCCAAAAAACAGTTAGTAGAAGTATCGCTAACCAAAGCTAATTCCATCGTTCACGTAACTAACGGCGTTGCTGGTGGTGCCAAAGTGTTTATGCGCCCCGCTGCTCCTGGTACTGGAGTAATTGCTGGTGGTGCTGTACGTACTGTCCTCGAACTTGCTGGAGTTAAAAACATTTTGGCAAAACAGTTGGGTTCTAACAGTCCTTTGAACAATGCCAGGGCTGCAGTAGATGCGCTAGCGAGTCTTCGTACTTTTGCCGAAGTAGCACGAGAAAGAGACATCTCTATCGAACAGCTATACGCCTAATCATTGAACATCGATCATTGAGCATTTATCACAATGAAACTAGAAAATCTCAGCCCGAAAGAGGGCTCAAAAAGACGCAAGCGTAGAGTAGGTCGGGGCATCGCAGCGGGTCAAGGAGCTAGCTGTGGTTTTGGCATGCGCGGTCAAAAATCCCGATCTGGGACGGGAACAAAAGCTGGTTTTGAAGGCGGTCAAATGCCTTTATACAGAAGAGTTCCCAAACTCAAGCACTTTCCCCTCGTCAATCAAAAGCACTACACAGTCATTAATGTCGAGTCTCTAAGCTCTCTAGATGCCAATACAGAAGTAACCTTGGCTTCTTTGATGGAAAATGGCGTTGTTACTGCTAACGACGGATCCTTGAAAATCTTGGGGAATGGGGAGCTGACCGTAGCACTAAACGTTAAAGCAGCAGCCTTTACCAAAAGTGCAATCAAGAAAATTGAGGCGGCAGGCGGCAGCTGTGAAGTTATTGCCTAACAAGCAAATAACGGGATTGGTATATCATAAGTAACGAAGGTATAAGATTAAGTTTATATAAGATTTCTTCGTCAATAACTTATTTAATACCAAGTATATAAGAGGTAAACCTGCATGGTTAGAGAAAAAACTCCATCGGCACAGGAGACTTTTTTACAAATGGCTCAAGCAGCAGGTCTTCGTGGCAGACTGCTTGTGACTATTGGTCTTCTAATATTAGTAAGACTGGGGGTGTTTATACCCGTTCCAGGAATAGACCGAGAGGTCTTTGGTAATTTTATTAATAATTCAGGAAACGCTTCCATAGTGGGATTTTTAGACATTTTCACTGGTGGCGGTATTTCTGCATTAGGTATTTTTGCCTTGGGGATTTTGCCCTTTATTAATGCTTCTATCATTATGCAGTTGCTAGCAACTGCAATTCCCTCTCTTGAGGATTTACAAAAAAATGAAGGGGAAGCGGGAAGGCGTAAGATTTCGCAAATTACTCGTTATGTTGCTTTAGGTGGCGCTATTATTCAAAGTTTTGGGATCACCCTCGGGCTTCTAGTCAACAATGGCATCATCGAGCGTAGCATTTTTCCCATCGGCGAAACAGTACTTGCTTTGACAGCGGGTTCTATGTTTGTCATGTGGATCTCGGAATTAATTACTGAAAAAGGTATTGGTAACGGTGCTTCACTATTGATTTTTGTCAACATTGTCGCAGTCCTTCCTCGAACCCTGGGTAACACAATCGAATATGCCCAAAGTGGCGGTAGAGAAGCGATCGCTCAAGTAATAGTATTGCTTTTAGTGTTCCTAACTATGATTGTGGGCATTGTCTTTATTCAAGAGGGAACTCGTCGGATTCCAATTATTTCTGCTCGCCGTCAGGTAGGCAGAAGGGTATATCGAGAAAGAAGCAATTACTTGCCTTTAAGACTAAACCAAGGTGGAGTGATGCCAATTATTTTTGCTTCCTCCGTTTTGTTTTTACCAGCGCAGTTACTCGGGTTTATACCTGGTGATGGAGCAGTTAAAAACGCATTTAATACTATTGCTGCGGCAATTCAGCCAGGTAACTGGGCTTATGTAGCAGTCTATTTGATTTTGATTTTATTCTTTAGCTACTTTTATGCTTCTTTAATCGTTAATCCAGTAGATATGTCCCAAAACTTGAAAAAGATGGGCGCATCGATTCCAGGTATTAGACCTGGAAAAGCAACCAGTGCTTATTTAGAAAAAGTTCTTAATCGTTTAACTCTTTTAGGCGCAATATTTTTGGGATTAGTGGCAACCATACCAACATTAGTAGAAAGCGCAATTCCTGCTGGTACTACAGTATTTAGCGGTTTTGGAGCGACTTCTTTGCTGATCCTAGTTGGCGTAGCGATCGATACTGCCAAGCAGATTCAAACCTACGTTATATCCCAGCGTTATGAAGGAATGGTTAAACAGTAACAAAGCGGCTTGAAGAATTAATTTGTCAATAAAATTTGCCAAATTACCTTCAAAACAACCTTTTGAAGACGTTTTAAATTTGAACAATAGCCGTAGGCTTTACTCTATAAGCTTCAGGGTGGTTAAGTTTAAATACCTCTCTTGATTAGCTTATAGCTTATGGCTTATGGCTTATAGCTAACCGCAAAGCGGTTTTATCAGTATGGCAAAGCGATTAATATTTCTTGGTCCTCCTGGCGCAGGAAAGGGAACTCAAGCTCAAGTACTATCTGAAAATCATCATATACCCCATGTCTCAACGGGAGATATTTTAAGGGCGGCTGTAGCTAATCAAACTCCTTTGGGCAAGCAGGCAAAAGACTATATGAGTAAGGGGGAATTAGTGCCAGACCAGCTAATTCTCGGTCTGATCCAGGATCGTCTTTCCTATGACGATGCTGCAGATGGTTGGATACTAGATGGTTTTCCTCGAAACGTCAATCAGGCTGCTTTTTTAGAAGAGCTGTTAAATGAGTTAAATCAGACTGCTGACTGTGTATTGAACTTGGAGGTACCAGATGAGGTTTTGGTAGAAAGATTGCTGGCTAGAAAAAGGAAAGACGACAACGAAGAAACAATTCGCCGTCGCCTAGAAGTTTATCATCAAGACACCGTCCCAGTAATTGATTTCTACGAGGAAAGAAAGACCCTAAAGACGATTAACGGCGATCGCTCGATGGACGAAGTAAACAGCTCTTTGAATGAGGCAATCCAATAGCTACTCGATTGAGTATAGCCAAAAAAGATAAGATCGAAAACGCCTTGTATGGAGCAAATTGCCAAACAGATAAGTGATAATAACTGCTGTTGATTAACGATCGCAAAACAGAGGAGAACATAAACATTGGCTAAACAAGACTTAATTGAAATGGAAGGGACTGTCACAGAGTCTCTGCCAAATGCGATGTTCCGTGTCGATCTCGATAATGGCTTTAATGTACTAGCTCATATATCGGGAAAAATTCGGCGTAATTACATCAAAATTCTGCCAGGAGATCGGGTTAAAGTGGAGTTAACTCCCTACGACTTGACTAAAGGCAGAATTACCTATCGTCTAAAAAACAAATAGCTCGTTGGCTTAGAGCCAACCGAGTCTTGTTTGACGTAAAAACTAATTTATAGATATAATAATAGGCTTGCAATGCGGCCAGGATAAGGCATGAAAGTTAGACCATCAGTCAAGAGAATGTGCGAAAAGTGTCGCGTTATTAAAAGACGCGGACGAGTAATGGTTATCTGTAGTAGTAATCCCAAGCATAAACAACGCCAAGGATAATTGTCTACTATTTGACCGAGATTATTTACGCGGGTCGATTTTAGATTGACCACAAGCAAATAAAAAACAAGCAGTAATTACAGTAATTAAGGGAGTAAAAACGTGGCACGGATTTCTGGCGTAGATCTTCCTCGTGACAAGCGTGTAGAAATTGCACTCACCTATATCTTTGGAGTGGGTTTATCACGAGCGCAAAAAGCGATCGCCGAAACTGGAGTTAATCCAGATATTAGAGTTAGAGACCTATCGGATGAAGACGTTACCAAATTAAGAGCCTACATCGAAGATAACTATCAAGTTGAAGGTGACTTAAGACGTTGGGAAGCGATGAATATCAAACGGCTAGCTGACATTGGTACTTATCGCGGTCGTCGTCATCGTATGGGCTTGCCCCTTAGAGGGCAGCGTACTCGTACTAATGCCCGCACCAGAAGGGGTAGAAGGCTTACCGTAGCTGGCAAGAAGAAAGCACCAGGTAAGAAGTAATTAGTTTTTTAACTAGATCAAGTATTAAGTACAAAACATAGGCAACTAAAATGGCGCAACCAAAAAGAAGAAGCGGCGCAAAGAAAAACAAAAAGAACGTCCCTAATGGGGTGGCTCACATCCAGTCTACTTTCAACAATACTATCGTCACCATTTCTGACACTAGAGGAGACGTCATATCTTGGTCTTCCGCTGGTGCTAGTGGTTTTAAAGGAGCAAAAAAAGGTACTCCTTTTGCCGCTCAAACAGCAGCAGACAGTGCTGGGAGAAGAGCGATGGATCAGGGAATGCGTCAGATAGAAGTTATGGTGAGCGGTCCTGGCGCAGGTCGCGAGACTGCAATTAGAGCCTTACAAGGTGCGGGATTAGAAATTACTCTAATTCGCGATGTTACACCTATTCCTCACAATGGCTGTCGTCCGCCCAAACGACGTAGAGTGTAAGCCAAAAAACGCAATTTTATTATAGTTGCGACTGGATAGAACAGTTATTTTTATCTCGATTTACCAGATCGCTTGTCGAAGTAGGAGAGAAAGCAGCCTGTGGCACAATTTCAAATTGAGTGCGTAGAATCTAAAACCTTAAAAAACCAGCATCAATATAGTAAGTTTGTTCTTGAGCCTCTCGACCGAGGACAAGGGACGACGTTAGGCAATGCCCTGAGAAGAGTTTTGCTGTCTAACTTAGAGGGAGCTGCTGTTACCGCTATACGCATTGGTGGCGGAATGGCAAAAGATGAAAGTAAGCAAGAACACCGTTTTGGGTTTGCTACCCATGAGTTCGCTACCATTGAAGGAGTCAGAGAGGACGTTCTGGAGATTATTCTCAATATGAAGGAAATTGTCCTCAAAAGTCATAGCAATCAGCCAGAAATAGGCAGATTAGTGGCGACTGGTCCTGGAACCGTTACCGCAGCTCAGTTTAATCTTCCTGAAGGAGTAGAAACAGTTGACTCCAATCAATATGTGGCTACCATCGCCGAAGGCACTAGCTTGGAAATGGAATTCCGAGTGGAGAAAGGCAAAGGGTATCGTGCTGTAGAAAGAGGAAAAGAGGAAGGAAGTTCGCTCGACTTTTTGCAAATTGATGCAGTGTTCATGCCTGTAACCAAGGTTAACTATAGCGTTGAAGATGCTCGTGTTGATGGTTCGGGAATTCGCGAACGTTTGATCATGGAGATATGGACAAACGGCAGCATTAAACCTGAAGAAGCCCTTTCGCAAGCAGCAGGAATCGTGGTCGATTTGTTCAATCCACTTAAGGATCTGACTCTAGAAGAAATAGAGCCCGATTTCCAAGAGGATGAAGATCCTACAAGCCAAATTCCCATCGAAGAACTTCAACTTTCGGTTAGAGCCTATAACTGTCTCAAGCGCGCTCAAATCAACTCTGTTTCCGATCTCTTGGACTATACCCAAGAAGATCTTCTAGAAATTAAAAACTTTGGGCAAAAATCTGCTGACGAAGTAATTGAAGCTTTACAACAACGTTTGGGAATCACCTTATCTCAAGAAAAATCGGGCAAGTAAACATAAAAAAAGAAACATAGAATCATGCGACATCGATGTAAAGTAGCACGACTGGGACTGCCAGCCGATCAAAGAAAAGCGCTAATGCGTTCTTTGGCGACGGAAATTATTCGTCACGGTCAAATCAAAACTACTTTAATTCGTGCCAAAGCAGTGCGGAGTGAAGTAGATAAAATGATTACCTTGGCTAAAGATGGCTCTCTCGCAGCCAGACGACAGGCTTTAGGATATATCTATGATAAAGAGCTCGTTAGCGAACTATTTAAAGCAGTGAGCGATCGCTATGGCAACCGTAAAGGTGGATATACTCGAATTATCAGAACCAAACGTCGTCGTGGCGATAACGCTGAAATGGCAATTATCGAGTTAGTATAGCTTTGCCTTGAGGTCGAATGCCTACAGATCGCCAACAAAAAGTGAAAATGTCAAATAGAGTAGCTTTAGTTATTCAATATTTGGGAACCAACTTTCACGGCTGGCAAAAGCAACCCGACCGAATCAGCGTTCAAGGGTGTATTGAAAAAGCCATTGAAAGCGTTGTCGGTCATCCAACTAGAATTTATGGCGCTGGTAGAACTGATTCGGGAGTTCATGCTGCGGCTCAGGTAGCTCACTTTGAGTATTCTGGACCAATACCCCCTGATAAATGGGCTAAAATTATCAATGGAAGGCTGCCAGAGGGTATACTAGTGAGGGCTTCAGCGCGAGTTTCTGCCGACTGGCACGCTCGTTTTTCGGCAATTTGGCGGCGTTACCGTTATACAATCTATACCGACGAACGTCCTAACGTATTTGTCAATCAAACCTGTTGGCACTACTACCAATCTGTATTACAAGAGTCTTTAATTCGAGAAGCTTTAAATCCTTTACTGGGAGAACACGAACTTTCGGCTTTTAAGCGGACTGGTTCGGATCGAGCAGATTCTCTGGTAAAAGTACAGGCTGTCGAATGTTATCGTCGAGGATCGTTTTTGTGTTTAGAAATTCAAGCAGATGGTTTTTTGTACGGTATGGTGCGTCTACTAGTAGGAATGTTGGTAGAAGTAGGAGTGGGAAAGCGATCGCCTGAGAGCTTTACCGAGATTTGGCAAAATAAGCGTCGAGATGAAGTTAAGTATTCTGCTCCTGCAAAAGGTTTATGTCTACTTAGGGTAGGTTATCCAGAATTCCCTTTTGCCAAACAATTATGGTTTGATACCCAACCCAATTTTCATTTGGCTCAGTAATCTTATTTAAAATTATTCACAAAATACTATCATCCCAAATCATGAATAAAACTCCTTTACCAGTCAAAGACAATTTAGATCGGAAATGGTATGTAGTCGATGCCGAAGGTCAACGTTTAGGTCGACTAGCTACGGAAATCGCGATGATTTTGCGCGGTAAGAAAAAGCCCAGCTACACTCCTAATATGGATACTGGCGACTTTGTAGTGGTCATTAATGCTGAAAAAGTCGTAGTCACTGGCAAGAAAAACGAACAAAAGCTATATCGTCGCCACTCTGGTAGACCAGGGGGAATGAAAGTAGAGACTTTCGACCAGCTACAAAACAGAATTCCTGAGCGAATCGTCGAAAAAGCAGTCAAAGGAATGCTACCCAAGAATGCTTTGGGACGTAAATTATTTACTAAGCTCAAAGTTTATCCAGGTGCAGATCATCCTCATGCCGCTCAAACTCCAGAAACTTTAACTATCAACACTATTCCCGCAAAAAATTAAACCATGGAAGGAACACAAGACAAAGTAGTATATTGGGGTACTGGTCGCCGTAAGTCCGCGATCGCCCGCGTTCGTCTAGTACCTGGAGAAGGCAAACTAGTAGTCAACGGTAAGCCTGGAGAAGATTACTTTAATCGCATCCCCAGCTATTTGATGTCCATCAAAGGTCCTTTAGAAACTTTAGGCTTTGAAAGCGAATACGATATTTTAGTTAATGCCCATGGTGGTGGCTTAACAGGTCAAGCAGATGCGGTCAAGCTAGGCGTAGCCAGAGCATTGTGCAAGCAAGATCCCAACAACCGTCAGCCGCTAAAAACAGAAGGATTCTTAACTCGCGATCCTCGTTGTAAAGAGCGTAAGAAATATGGTTTGAAAAAAGCGAGAAAAGCACCTCAGTTCTCCAAACGATAATTTTCCAAAGTTATTAGCTTTTAGCCATTAGCTTTTAGCTTAAAGATTGCATTTTCCCAATTATAAAAAATTCAATCAAACCTGTTTATTGGCTAGCGATTAAAACAAGAAAAATTTTTTGAGAGAAAATTAACAATGCCCAAACCTGATATACACCCCACCTGGTATCCAGATGCTAAAGTCATTTGCAACGGCGAAGTTGTCATGACAGTAGGTTCGACTCAACCCGAAATAAATGTTGATGTTTGGTCTGGAAATCACCCCTTTTATACTGGAACACAAAAGATTATCGATACAGAAGGACGAGTCGATCGCTTTCTGCGTAAATACGGTATGCTCGATGCTACTAGCGATTCTGAATCTGAAGCAGATAAATAGCAATTTAGTAGAGATTATTAGCCCAGTAGTTAGCTTTGATTGACTGCTGGGTTTGTTGTATTTTGAATTATTTTTCTGAGTAAATCACTCTACTTTTAATGGGAGAAAATCAATGGCAGAAGCATATTTATTAGATAAATTAAAATCTGTAGAGCAAACTTTTGAGGAACTAACTCATCGCCTAGCCGATCCAGATATTGCTACCAATCCTGACGAACTGCAAAAAATCGCTAAAGCTCGTTCTTCTTTGGAAGAAACTGTAACTGTCTATAAAAAGTGGCAAGAAACCAATGAAGAATTAGAAGGGGCTAAAGAAATTCTCAAAGAGGCGGTCGATCCTGAAATGAAAGAAATGGCTAGTATGGAAGCCAGCGACTTAGAATCTCAAATTGAAGAGCTAGAGAAAAAGCTCAAAGTTCTGCTTCTACCGAGCGATCCTAATGATGATAAGAATATTATGTTAGAGATTCGCGCGGGAACGGGAGGAGATGAGGCGAGTATTTGGGCAGGCGACCTAGTAAGAATGTATACTCGTTATGCTGAGGCGCAAAACTGGAAGGTCTTTTTGTTAAGCGAGTCTCCAGCCGATATGGGTGGTTTCAAAGAAGCTATTTTAGAAGTTACTGGCGATGCAGTTTACAGCAAACTTAAGTTTGAAGCAGGAGTACATCGAGTCCAGCGAGTACCCCAAACCGAAGCTGGCGGCAGAGTACATACTTCAACAGCTACCGTGGCAGTAATGCCAGAAGTAGATGATGTAGAAGTCAAAATAGATCCCAAAGATATCGAGCTAAAAACAGCACGTTCTGGTGGAGCAGGCGGACAAAACGTCAACAAAGTTGAAACTGCTGTCGATTTGATTCACAAGCCGACAGGCATCAGAATTTTCTGTACGGAAGAGCGATCGCAACTACAAAACCGCGAGCGAGCCATGCAGATTCTACGGGCTAAGCTGTATGACATGAAGCTGGCAGAACAGCAAAAAGAAGTAAGAGGTTTGAGGCTATCTCAGGTAGGTACGGGAGCGCGATCAGAAAAAATTCGTACTTATAACTACAAGGACAATCGCATTACCGACCATCGTTTGGGGCAAAATTTTCCCTTGGCAGGTTCTCTGGAAGGAGATATCGATACGATGATTCAGTCATGTATTTCTCAAGATCAGCAGGATCGATTAGAAGAGTTGGCTAATTCTCCCGATACAGCAGAAGGTTTGCAGTAAATTTCTCGGTCAACCTCAAATTCTAAAATAATATTCTGTGTCAGATGGAAAACAGCTTTCTCTGGGCAGAATATTTTGCTATTGCAGCCTCGTGAAATAAATTATTTTTTGTCTTAAGATAAGTTTCAGTAGATAGGAACGAGTAAAAATATTTCTCATGGTTAAGACTGCTTCGACGATGCTGGCTTTGGGAACAACTGCACCCCAATTTGAACTTCCAGACGTAGTATCAGGCAAACAAATTACCCTAGACAGCTTTCGCGATCGCCAGGCATTGCTAATCATGTTTATTTGTCAGCATTGTCCGTTTGTCAAGCACGTTCAAGATGAGCTAGCTAAAATCGGTCAAGACTATAGTCAAAAACCTCTAGGGATTGTGGCAATTAGTGCCAACGATGTAGCCAATTATCCTGACGATGCCCCCGAAAAGCTCAAGGAGATGGCAGAACAGTTAAACTTTAATTTTCCAGTTTGCTATGACGAAAGCCAGGAAGTAAGCAAGGCTTATACTGCTGCCTGTACCCCTGATTTCTTTTTGTTTGATGCTGAATATAAATTAGCCTATCGCGGTCAACTAGACGACAGCCGTCCCAGTACAGACATTCCCGTAACAGGGCAAGATTTGCGCCAGGCGATCGACCTAGTATTGCAGGGCGAGGCAGTTGACTTCGAGCAAAAGCCCAGTATAGGCTGCAACATCAAGTGGAAACCAGGCAACGAACCTGAATATTTTGGTTAATCTGTAGAAATAGCTTAAATTAGACACCTTTATGCACATTGTTGTTTTATCTGGTAAGGTAAACAAAGAAGAATTTAAATATGTAGAAATATTAGAATTAGAAAATGATGTAAGGGATATTTTTGCTGGCGATCCTGCGACTAAAGAAGGCTATGACAAACAAAAGTGAAGATCGGTGGTCTACAGACTTTGGGCATTTAGGTCGTGATGGATTAAATATAGATGGCGATCGCTCAGCTTATTTTCACCCCTACTGAATTTTAAGTGCTATTAATAAGAAGCAAAGTTTGCCACCTCTTCACGCATGAGTTTCTTATTTCTCTCTAAACTGCTACCCCTGTTTGTCTATCCCTTGGGGTTTTCCTGCATCTTACTCCTAACTGCTCTGTGGTTTTGTTACAAACGCTCGCGGTGGACTTTTTTACCCATACTGCTAGCATTTATCGTTCTGATGACTGCCAGCAATCCTCAATTTAGCAATAGCTTAGTCACCTCTCTAGAAAGACAGTACCTACCATTAGAAACCATACCCAAAGCAGAAGCGATCGTAGTCTTAGGTGGAGCTACCAGAAATGACGAGCCGCCCAGAACTTTGCCTGATATGAGCGATCGCGGCGACCGCCTTTTATATGGAGTAAAGCTCTACAAAGATGGTGCAGCACCCTACATCTTACTCACTGGCGGCAGAATTGAATGGTATGGAGGTGATTCTTCTGAAGCAGAAAGTATGGCTACTTTGATGGAAATTATGGGCGTTCCTCGCGAAGCTTTTATTCTGGAATCGCGAGCATTAAATACCTATGAAAACGCAGTTTATACCAAAGAAATTTTAGATCGTAGAAACATCAAGAAGATTTTATTAGTAACTTCTGCCGCTCATATGCCAAGATCTCTAGCGATTTTTAAAAAGCAGGGAATAGATGCCATTCCCGCACCTACAGACTTTTTAGTCAGCGATCGCAATTTGATTGAAAATAGCATTAGCACCGAATCAAAAATTATCGGTTTGTTTCCCAGTCCAGAAAGCCTAGATCGCACGACTCAAATAATTAAAGAATATATTGGCACGTTTATCTATGGTTTACGCGGTTGGCTTTAAAGACAGATGCTACGCTGCAAGCTCAACAATTTTTTGAAGACATTTGAGGGGAAAGGCGATCGCCTTTATCTGCCTTAGTTCAAATTTTTCTGTTTTATTCGTAGTGAAATCTGCAAGATAAAAAATCTATTTGATTTTGACTAACTCTATAAATAAATCGATGTTCTAGATCGATTCTTCTCGACCATATATCAGCATCCATGTATTTGAGAGGTTCTGGCTTATTAATCCCTTTAAATGGATCTTGCATTACTGCTGTTACCAGATCCAAAATCTTGTAGGCTTTCTTGGAATCTTGTTTAAACCACCAACCTAAATCTTTTTTAAATTGAGAACTAAAACCAGGGACTCGGTAGGCAATAATAGGTTGTGTCGGCTCAATTTTTTCTGCTTTAGACTGTTTCTTCTTTTTCCCCATCAATTCCTAATTCTTGCTTTAATTCCGCTATTGATTGAGGTTTAATCTTTCCTGACTTTGACTCGGCGATCGCATTTAACAGACGGCTACCATTTGCAGGAGAACGAAGCAGATACACTGTTTCGACTAAGCTAGTTAAATCTGATTCGGAAATTAAAGCTACATTTTCGCCATCACGTCGATTGACGATATATACCTGATGATTTTGAGCTACTTGTTCTAATATTTTAAAAAATCCTTTTCTAGCATCTGTAGGATTAGTAATTTCGTAGGAAAACATAAATTCATGTACGCATTAATGTACATAAAAGTTTAGCAAATTTACATACTGTTTTTAGAGTAACTCTGTACTCAAACTAACGGCTGCTCAAAATAAAACAGGGAGGCTTTATGAAATAGAGCTTCCCTGTTGATTAAATTGAAATTAGCTTATAGCTTATTAAATTACTTAACAGTAACTTTTGCACCAGCATCTTCCAACTGCTTCTTAGTTTCTTCAGCGTCCTCTTTAGGTACGCCTTCTTTAATTGCTTTAGGTGTAGATTCAACCATTTCTTTAGCTTCTTTTAGACCCAAGCCAGTGATGGAACGAACCAC
>JBCDCO010000062.1:0-22163 GCA_039181635.1 Cyanobacteria bacterium P01_G01_bin.19
AACAATTACCCTTTGTTGGCGATCGCTAGATAATGAAAAATCAATCATATCCCAATAAATTGCAAGACTTGATCGAGCGAAATCAAGAATCTGAGTTTTTTAGGGAACTTGAGGAGGTTGTTAGAGAGACTTGCTTGGGTTTGGGTTTCCAAGATGAAGCTAAGATTACTGATAGTTTCGAGCGGTTATGGTTGCCAACGGCGTTAAATTTGGCATCTATCCGCCAAAAGCTGGATCGCACTTTTATTCAGGGAATTTTAGGCGGACAAGGAACGGGAAAAAGTACTCTCTGCATTATCCTCAAATTAATTCTTAACTATCTCGGCTTTTCTGTTGCGAATCTTTCCATCGACGATCTGTATCTAACCCATGTAGAAAGACAAGAATTGAGACAGCAAGACCCCCGTTTGATTTGGCGAGGTCCTCCTGGTACTCATGATATTGCCTTGGGTCTAAAAGTTATTGAAGAGTGTTCTGCTGCAGATGGCGAGCACGATATACTACTGCCTCGTTTTGATAAATCTGCCTATAATGGTTCAGGCGATCGCGCTAATTTTGAACCAGTAAGAAAACCAGACATCTTATTATTTGAAGGTTGGTTTGTCGGGGTAAAGTCAATTGCCGAAGAATGCTTTGACAATTGCCCCCATCCGATTGTCGAACCAAAGGATATTCAGTTTGCTAAAGACAACAATAAACGGCTAGAAGCTTACGTGTCTCTATGGGACAAACTGGATAAACTGATTATTTTATATCCTGAAGATTATCGTCTGTCCCAGCAGTGGCGCAAAGATGCAGAAAGAAAAGCGATTGCCAAAGGAAAAGCAGGCATGAGCGATCAAGAAATCGACCGTTTTGTCGAATATTTTTGGCAGGCACTCCATCCAGAGTTATTTATCAAGCCTTTGCTTAAAAGTGCCGATTTGGTAGTGGAGATTAAAAGCGATCGCTCTCTGGGTAGAATTTATCGTAATGAGTAAACAGTAGATCTCTAGAGAATTATCTGAATTCTATTGCCATCTTTTAGCTGCCTCCGCGATTCTTTGACCGAATTTAATCGCAGTCAAAGCATCCCCTGGATGAATCTCGGCAGGTTTATCGCTCATATCTAATTCTGACTGTCCCATAACTCCCAAAAAAGAACCCAAGCGATTGACTTCATCATCTTTGCCAAAGTAGTGACTGGGCATATCGCCAACATTAATCCAAATCATGCTCATCTGGGAGGCAAAAGTTGCCAGGTAAAGAAGAGTACTCTGTTTATCTCCGCTTAGGGAACTCGAATGAGTAAAACCTGCCGCTAACTTATCTTTCCATTTTTGCTCAAACCAAGCATCGGTATTATCTAGAAATGACTTGAACTGGGCGGCGACAGTACCCATATAGGTAGGAGAGCCAAAGACAATTGCCTTTGCTTCATTGAGTTTTGCCAAAATGTTCTCATCTTGCCATCTTCCTTCAGTAATCTGTTCTCCAGTGATTCTTAATAATTCAGGTTTTGTATCGGCAACTTTGCCAGCTCCTTCGGCGATCGCTTCTGCCATCAAATGAGTATGACCCTGACCAGAAAAATAGACAATAGCAATGTCAGACATAATAAAAATGAGGATGCAGATATAAAATGCTTATTTCTGCTTATGATAAGAGGTAGGCTTGATTAATTCTATAAAATGGAACACGATCTCATTCTCTTCATCAAACTACGATCCAAATATTTTTCAATTTGTGTCAAAGTTTCAAAAGCTTAAAGCTACGGACGCATTCGCGTCCAAGCCCCCGAAGGGAGTGCTTGCGCTTACGCGCTGTGCTGATAGCTTAAAGCTCAGGGCAGTAACATTACGTATGTCATCACTCAAATTACCAAAGCTAGTGATGACATTTACCCAAACCTGTGCTAGACAGTTGGATGCAGTTTTCTCCAGGACTGTCCTGGACAGTAAGAAAAATGACTATCGATTTAGTTCCACTGTCTCAACTGCCGTCTAGATATGGCATTGCTCGTTCGAATCTCTATAATCGCATCAAAGATTTAAAAATAGAATCGGTTAAACAGGGTCGCAAGGCTTTTATTAACGCCGATCAATTACAGCTACTAGATGCTTTACACGCTCATCTCGATCGCGGTGGTACAACCCCTGGTTTTATTCAGCTACTCAAGAAAAAGGGTAGTTCAGCTCTTTCAACCGTAGATCGTCCTGCTTCTTACATCACAGAAAGCAGCCGAGAGAGCGAACCGATGATTGCCATTAATCCTGTCGCTTTAGTAGCTACGATCGAAACCGTGGTCAAACGGATCGTGCCGCAGTCTACTAGACGTTTGACTTATCTAGAAGAATTAGAAAGTGCCTATCAAAATGGCTGGTTGCTATCGACTTCAGAGATATCAGATTTGTTAAAGTTTACTCCCAAAACTATCGCCAGCTATGGTGATGAATTTAACGATGCTGGCTTTACTTTTACCCGAGTAGGAACGAGAAAAGGCGGAGAAATTGCCTGGTCGATTGACAAACAGAATAATTGGAGTGGAGTAAGCTCTGGTTCTACGGAAGGCGTTCGAGAAGCTTTTAGCGATTTATATGACCCTGATTGAATTAAAAGATTTATGGATTTTATACAGCGATCGCCCGTAAAGCGATCGCATTTATCCCTCGCTCTGGCTGAATATATCCAAATTCAATGCTTGTGGCTCTCCCATCCACGAAGCATAGTCAGTATGGTCTTTTAAATCGTTGCCACTTAGGGGATGAATGAGAATTGTCAGCTCGTTTCGATTAAAAGCCAGCCAAGTCAATAACTCCGTGTGATTGCTGCGGTCAAAGGCTAATTGACAACTCCAACTCGGGTGAGGACCGATTGGTCTGTGGTGCATTCGTCCGACTATCGCACCAAACCTTTTTCCTGCTTCCTCACATAACGCCCTGGCTCGTTCGGCGCTAGACTCATCGAAATAAACGTGGGCGTGATACTTTTCAATCTTACTGATATCTTTAAATTCCATCTTTTTATCGATCGATAATTGAAGTCACCTGCTGCTTGCCATTACTAGTAACGGTAATATTGTTATTGCCCAAAGTGCCGATCGCTTTTTCTCCCGTCAACCTGGCTGGAGGATCTGTCTGTTCGTAAATCACATTACCCAATGCTTCTATTGTCTCCGTGTCGATTCTCCACATTAGCTGATTGGCATATAGTTGAGATGGTTGCGCTTGATTAATTCCTTTCGCGCCTTGTTTTAAAGTAGCTATCTGTTGGGGTAAATCCAATTCTCCTCGGTTGCCCGTTACCGTAATTTGACGCTCGCGATCTACGATTTGAATGGGAGAGTCTGTTTTTCCCACGCGCTGCTGATAATTCCACACCAGAGACTCACTAGCAGCTTGAATTTTGGGTTCAAGGGAAATTAGTTCGATGTTGCCGTTGAGGGTTGCAGTTTGGGCGAGTAAATCCAGCTCTGCGCGATCGCTCGTTAATCGTTCCGTAACTTTCCGATCGCGATTGTAACGAACTACTTTAATTGGGTTTGGACTAGTCACTAAGTTTTGCTGGATTTGCCATAAAAGGCGATCGCTTTTTAGTCGAGCAGTGGGTTCGGCGGTATCTGCCGAGACATCACCCTCTATTTCTAAGATTTCTGTATTGGTGTAATATTTTCCCTGGCTGGCGTTAACTTCCAGTTTGGGGTGAACGGCATTGAGTTTATCCTTAATTAACAATAAGTTCTCTTGGGGTCGCCATTCAATTGAATTGCTTCTCATTACGCTTCCATTGCGCGGATCGCTGGCAACTATTCGATCTTCCAAAATAACTATGTTGCCATTGTCTCTAATTTCTCCTTTGCCGCTGCTGATTTTGAGAATTATTTCGCCATTTTGTAAAAGATTGCCCACCACTCGATCTAAGACAGCAGTTTTTTTGTCTTCGCTGTAGACTATATTGTCTGCCTTAATTTTCCAAACCGTGTTTTCTTGCTTATTAGACTGCTCCAGAACCGCATTGTTTAACACCAGGCGAGTATCGACGCGGCTTTCCATTGGGGTAGTAGTCGTAGCGACAGGGGAAGACGACTGGCAACTCGTACAGGCGATCGCCAGAAGTAATGATAGCTGTAATTTTAAGCAATTTTTAACTGTGTGCAAATTTTCTCAACCAAAGATTATGTTGACTTTTGGTGTCCTCGTTTGAGTATAGTTTGAGACTGTGATTTTGAACGACTAACCACTAACCACTAACCACTACAAAATAGCCATTCATTAATTGCGATCGGTTAGCTGTTCTAATACTAGGTTATATTAGCCAGTGTAGAAGTAGAGTTGAGTTGTGCCACTATCTAGAAGAAAATTTTTTTCCTTAGCGGGTATGGGAGCGGGAGGAGTAATGTTAGCTTCTCCTTTAAAGAATTTGTATGCCAATCTAATTCAAAATAAAGCGTCCTTTTCCAATCGTATTGGCGAACTTATCCCCGATCCTCAGGGAATTTTAGACTTGCCAGCAGGATTCAAATACAAAGTGCTATCTCGCGTTGGAGAAGAAATGGATGATGGCTATATAGTACCCAATCAGCACGACGGTATGGCTGCATTTGCTGGCAAACAAGGACAAACTATTTTGGTCAGGAATCACGAAATTCATCCCCTACATGGAATAAGTGATTGGAGTGAGGATGTTCCTCTGTACGATCGCAACTGTTCGGGAGGAACGACTACTTTAGTAGTAGATAGCGATCGCAATCTAGTCAAACACTATCTTTCCTTAGCAGGGACAAACCGTAATTGTGCGGGAGGAACGACTCCCTGGGGTTCCTGGATCAGCTGTGAAGAAGAAATTTCTACCCCCTATCCCCCACCAGGATATACCCTAGAACAGATTGAGCCAGTATGGGGCACAGTCCTAAAAAAACACGGCTACAATTTTGAAGTACCAGCAGCTAACGAAGGACTAGCCGAACCTATACCTCTCGTGGCAATGGGCAGGTTTCGCCATGAAGCGATCGCCACCGATCCCTTAACTGGCTATATCTATCAAACAGAGGATCGTTTGGATAGCTGTATCTATCGCTTTCGCCCCCATAAAAGTCAAGACTTGCGCGGCGGTGGTATTTTGGAAGCCTTGGTAATTGAAGATGCGCCCAAAGTTAATACTGCGGTAAATTTTCCTGTAGGTAAAGCGCATAAAGTATCGTGGGTGCGGTTAGAAGATGTCGATCCAGAACACGACACCCTCCGTTATGAAGCTCAAAAAAAAGGCGCGGCAATTTTCAGAAGAGGGGAAGGAATGTGCTATACCAATGGAGAGCTATACTGGACGGCTACCAACGGTGGTGCAGCACAGCTAGGTCAGATTTTTCGCTACGATTTAGCTCGGGATACGGTGGAATTATTTGTCGAGTCTCCTGGTTATGATGTCCTTGACTATCCTGATAATTTGACTATGGCTCCTTTTGGCGATTTGATAGTTTGCGAAGATGGCAAAGACGAACAATTTTTGATTGGCGTCACTCCTGAAGGGAAATATTATCCTCTAGCCAGAAATGCCTTAAATAACAGCGAATTTGCTGGGGTTTGTTTCTCGCCTGATAGCAAAACCATGTTCGTCAACATTTATGTTCCAGGAATGACTTTAGCAGTTTGGGGGGGATTTTAGCACTGCTGATAGCAAGAATAAAAGATTAATTAACTGCTTCGTAGATTGTCCCGACACTGGGTAGGGTATCTAGTTCGACTCCTTGAGCTTCGATCAGATTTTGCCAATCTTTTTCTAAAGCCAGACTACCAGGATTACGAAGATATTTTTTTAACAACTGGTCGATCGCATCATACCAAATGCCTTGCTCACCATAGGTTTGATGGGGTTGGCTAAAATCGTCCTCTAACCCCAAATACAATCGGGAATTAATTGGCACTCGTTTAACCCAACTTTGAATATATTGATTCGAAGCAACTGCAGATCCACAGTAAATTTTGACGTACCAGCGATACCACTGACCGACTTCCAAAGAGGGTTCTGTTTGGGGTAGAGAAAAGCTGGTATATCCTGAAATCTCTTGGGCTGGAAATTGCGATCGCCACACGTCTTCTCGCGCTTCATTTTGCACTACAAATTCTACACGACTTAATTCTGCTAAATTCTGGGGAAAATAGACCCAAAAGCTAGGATGAGCTGAAACGGTTTTTCCGCCATGGGATACAGGCACAATCGCTTCGATGGGACGATCTGCATCGACACAATTTCCACGGCTTTCCCCTGCCGTTTGTTGTCCAGGACGACCAGTATCGGAGAAGTCTAAGGGTTTTTCTTGTTTCTCTTCTGATTCGGGCTTTTTAGTTTTAGAGACCTTATCTGGGTTTGAGGATGAGTTTGTTTGTTGGGTTGATTGCGCAAAAACAGAGTTGCTCTGGATGAATAACATAGCAACAGTTAAGAATATAATACTTCCCATTGGCTGACAGCTTGCTTCCAAAATATATACTATTTTGCTCTATTTAGAGTTATTAAAATCAGTATTTAATGTAAATCTAATTACAAATCGTATCGTCTCACATTTATGACCACCTTGAAGCTTACAGATAGTAAATTGACACTATTAGGTTCCGCTACCCAAGACAAATAAGCTAATTAAGGTTCCACTGTTCCAGAGACTATGAAGCAGCATGGGAGCGAGCAGATTGCGCGATCGCGTGTAAACGACGCCCAAGACTATACCCAAAGTGGCGAGAGGCAGTACTTCAGATAAGCTTAAGTGAGCTACGGCAAAAATAAAGGCACTGATGAGAATTGCGCTGCGGACTGATACATAGCGAGTTAGGGAAGGAAGCAAAAACCCACGAAACATAATTTCCTCAAAAATTGGTGCGGCAATGGAAGAGGTAACAAAAAATATAATCAAGGCTACTTTATCTTGTGCCTGTAAAGCTAGGAATAATAAAGGGTTGCTTCCCCCTTGCCCTTGCCAAATCTGCTGGTTGATTAGAGATACGAGCAGTACAGCAGGTAAAGCCACTAAGTATCCGCCAAAACCCCACACAATCCAATTATCAGTTAATTTGAATTTAAACCAGTCTTGAGGAAAGGGCAGAAAGGACTTAATAGAGAGGTAAAGCACGGATATACCGCCGATCGCCATCGCCATATAAGTGCCCAAAACATAAACAGCTTTGATTCTGAGGGAAGAATTGACAGGATTGAGATTAAAAATGCCTAGTAGTAAGGGCAAAGCGATTTGGGCGACAAAGAAAAATCCCACAATTAATACTTGCCAGGTTATTTCCCAATCCCAAGGGGTTTCCCAACTGGTGTTGCTGTTGGTAGCAATGATTGACTGCTCTTTTTTCAGTAAACCTTGAACGATGAGAAAGACTAGTAAGATAGTGCCAAAAATCCCGCCAAAAATTGGTAAAGCACTAATAAAGGCTAGCTTAGCTACCGATTGAGTTGCCGTAATGATTTCTTGTTTTTGCAGGGCAACCAGATCTTGAGTGAGATTACTAACGCGATCTAACTGTGCCAAAGCCGCGTAGCAAAACCAACCGTCCAAATTACTCGTAATAATCGATTTCGCTTCGGCTGCCGATGTCTGAGGCTTATTTTGCCATAGCTGCTTGAGTAATTCTGCTGTGCGAACGTATTTATCTGAGGAGCGATCGCTATTATTAATTTCACTATCCCAAATGGAAATAGCTTCTTCAGGCTTTTCTTGCGCTGCAGTTAAAATGCCCCGTTTTAAATCTAATTCATCGATAAACTGCTCTAGTTCGCTAATCTGACTCGTTATTTGCTTTTTTTGAGCGGCATTTTCGGCTGTAGAGTCGTTATTTAGCTTATCCAACTGCTCGACAAAATTATTGCGAGTAGTTTCGATTTCAGTACGAACCTTATTGTATTGCTTGCTGGCAGCCGAATAAGGATTTTCGCCGACAAGAGAGCTTACTGCATCGTTGAGATCGAATTCGTCATCGGGATTATTTTTAAATTCGGCTACGTGAAGAACCAAATTGGTTTGATATAGTTCGAGACGGCTTTGAATTTGCGGTTGGGAAAAGCTGTCGTTTAGGGAAAAGGCAATTCTGGCGATCGCAAATGTAGTAAGTAAAGCCAAAATGGCTCGTTTGAGGGTCATCAGTAGATAATTTTTATAATTCTTTATTTTTATAACTATTGGGCATTATCTCTCGTCCCCGAAAAGTTATCAATTGGCAGGAATAAATAAGTAGATTAGACAAATTGTGGCTACAATAAGGTCTGTAATTTCATTTAGAGGATAAAAAGGTTGGCTACTCGCGTAATCATCGTTCGTCACGGACAAAGCACGTATAATGCCCAGAAGATAATTCAAGGTCGTTGTGATGAATCCGTTTTAACCGAGAAGGGTATTGCTGACGCGCAACAAGTAGGTCAAGCCTTAAGCAGTATAAAAATCGATGCTTTTTACTGCAGTCCTCTACAACGAGCCAAACAAACGGCAGAAATAATCGCCACAAGATTAGAAAATGCGCCTCAGCTACAGCCGACAGAAAAGCTGATGGAGATCGACCTGCCTCTATGGGAAAAAAAGCAAAAAGATGAAGTACGAGCCAAGTTTGGGGCTGAATATCGCCAGTGGAAAGAAAACCCCCACGAATTTAAGATGATTTTGGAGGATGGAACGGAACACTATCCCGTAGAGTCTTTATTTCAGCAGGCAAAGGGCTTTTGGCGGGATACCATCTCTCAACACGAGGGAGAAACTATCCTGATTACGGCACACAATGGTATCAACCGCTGTTTGATTATGAGTGCCATTGGCATGAGTAGCGATCGCTATCATTCAATTCAACAGTCAAATTGCTGTATCAACATTCTTAACTTTACAGACAACTTTGGCGAGCCAGTTCAGTTAGAATCTCTCAATCAGACCTCTCATCTGGGCATTCCCGTTCCCCCCACTCGTCCTCCCCATGCAGGACCTCGTTTGTTGCTGGTGCGCCATGGCGAAACCAATTGGAATAAAGAGTCTCGTTTTCAGGGTATTAAAGATATCCCTCTCAATGATAACGGGCGATCGCAAGCACGCAAGGCGGGAACATTTCTTGAAAATGTGGCGATCGATTTTGCCGTATCTAGTTCGATGATGCGCCCCAAAGAAACCGCAGAAATTATTTTGCAGCATCACCTCGATGTTCCTCTTTCTACTACTCCAGAGTTGATCGAGATTTGTCATGGTTTATGGGAAGGGATGTTAGAAGCTGAGATCGCCGCAGATTATCCCGATTTGCTACAGCAGTGGAAAGATAAGCCCGAAACCGTTCAGATGCCAGAAGGAGAAAACCTCCAACAAGTATGGGATCGGGGCGTAGCTGCTTGGAATAAAATTGCGGAAGAATATAGCAACACTGAAACTCCTGTGACTGGATTAGTAGTTGCTCACGATGCGATTAATAAGGTTATTCTTTGTCACTTGTTGGGACTAAAGCCTGAAAACTTCTGGAATATTAAACAGGGTAACTGTGCTGTAAGCGTCATCGACTACCCCCAGGGTGCATCGGGTAAACCTGTCCTACAGGCAATTAATATTACTACTCATTTAAGTGGTGGCAGTATTATCGATAAAACCGCAGCAGGAGCATTATAAACCGTATCCAGTTTGAAATCAGGAGTTCTAAATTTAACTGTTCGTAAGTAGCAAGTAGCAAGTAGCAAGTAGCAAGTAAGAATTATTGATTGCTGTTTGACTAGTTCTATCTTTGAATAAAGGGATGAGGAAGGAGGAAAAAATCAAACATATTGCGCCTCAACCATTTCTCAAATGGGCTGGTGGCAAGAGACAGCTTTTGCCAGTCATCAAAGAGTTTGTTCCTCAATTTACTCAATATTACGAACCATTTGTAGGGGCTGGCGCAGTTTTATTTGCCCTGCAGCCCCAATCGGCAGTTATCAACGATACCAATAGCGAGCTAATCAACTGTTACCGAGTCATCCGCGACAATCCCGACGAGTTATCGCAATTATGTCAACATCATCAGGAGAATAATTCTAAAGAGTATTACTATTCATTACGAGAACAGGATCGGCAGGAGGATTTTGAATCCAAAACTGCGGTAGAAAGGGCGGCAAGAATTATTTATCTCAATAAAACCTGCTTTAACGGACTATTTCGCGTCAATCGGCAGGGTCAATTTAACGTACCCTACGGCAACTATGCCAATCCCAAGATCGTCGATGCTAATGCGATCGCGACGATTAGCAGCTATCTCCTACAAAATGATGTCACTATTCTCAACGGAGATTTTGAACTAGCCGTTGCTACCGCCAAACAAGGCGCATTTATCTACTTCGATCCGCCATATCATCCTATTTCAGCCACCTCATCCTTTACAGGGTATAGCCTCAAAGGATTTGGCGAATCCGAACAAGTTAGACTAAAGCAGCTATGCGATCGCTTGAGCGATCGAGGCTGCAAGGTTCTCATTAGCAATTCCTCTGCCGATCTAATTAGAGAGCTTTATTGCGATTCTCGCTATCAGATCGAAGAGGTAGATGCTTCTAGAGCAATTAATGCAGTCGGTTCAAAACGAGGAAAAATCAAAGAGCTTTTAATTCATAATAGGCTTTGACATTCTCCGTCCTAAAGAACAAAGATTCTGGTTTTTAGTATTTAGTTTTTAGTAGTCAATTTGGTACTAATAACCAATAACTAATAACTACGACAAAGGATTTGCTCGCATGTGTTTAAACCTAGAACGACTGTAATACTAAATCCGATTACCAAAGTATACTTTCTTAAATTTAGTCAAAAGAGCCTTAATTGTTCTGACTTCTGACTTCTGACTTCTGACTTAAAAAAGTTTAAAGTGTTATATGAAAACAGGATTTAGTATGAGCTCTTCCTAACGAGGAAAATCGATGCCAACAAAGCCCATAATACTGTCTCTACCTGGATTGGCATTAAACAGATCTGCATGGGAAATATGATGCCAGTTTAAACCAACCAAGAGTCGGCGGTTATTTTTGAGGGCAAAAGTTCCTCCTACACCTGCTTGGGGAGTGAAGTTAAAGCTAGCGCCTTTTTCGGGAACATCACTAGTCGTACCCATAACTCCCGCACCACCACCAATAAATACAGACCAATTTTCTCGGCGAACAAAATGCCATCTGCCCAACAGGGCTAAATTGAGTCCCACGGCGTTATTACCTGGCTGATCGAAATAGATTGTATTCAATTCTAGATTTACACTATTGGCATCGATAAAAAATTTGGATAATCCCGCACCGACTAAGCCAAAGCGACGGGGAAATGACTCGTTATTGTCTAGGGTAGTGGCGATCGCACCTTGAACGTACCAGCGAGTTTCGCCTTTGTCACCAAAGGTATATGTTTTCTCTTCCGTACTTGAATTTAGGGATTCTGGCTTATTACTAGGATTGGCTGCGGCTTGAGGCGCGAACTGAGCGATCGCCAACCAAGCTGTTAGAAATAAGCATAGGCGAGAATAAAGATTAGATTTATGATTTAGCTTGGTAAATTGCTGCTTGATAGAAGATGCCTTCATTTTATTGATAATTAGTAACTATTGTTCAATAATTGTTTAGGTTAACTTGTTGAATTATAGATGTCTATTCCCAAGCCCAATCGATACCCTTATTTATCGCAATCTATTTTATTATTTATTTTTTTGCTATTGGGCTGCTACTTCCGTTTTGCTAATTTATCGGTAAAAATTTTTTGGGTAGATGAAATCGCTACTGTAGTAAGAGCTTCGGGATATACAATTCAAGAGGTTACTAATCATCTAGCTCGACGAGATATTATAAGTTTTAATGATTTAATTAGCTATCAAAATATTACTCCAGAAAAAACATTTATTGATAGCTGGAATGCACTGATCAAAAGTCCAGAACACGCTCCCTTATACTTTGTTTTGACTAGGTTTTGGATGCAGATATTTGGTAGCTCTATCTCTACAGTACGAAGCTTTTCTGCTGTTTCCAGCTTGTTTATTTTCCCCGCTTTATACTGGTTATGCCAAGAACTATTTAATCGCCAATCTACCAGTACCATAGCATTATTGCTAATGAGTATTTCACCTTTTTATGTGACATATGCTCAAGAGGCTCGTCCATATAGTTTATGGACTGTTAGCATATTATTGATAAGTGCTAGTTTATTAAAGGCAATTCGAGTAAATACTCAAGCATCCTGGGTAATTTATAGTGTTAGTTTGACAATTGGTTTATACACTTCTTTATTTACATTCTATATTGCTTTTTTTCAAGCAATATATTTACTATCAGCCAGGATAAAATATAAGATCGAAATTCTCAAAAAATACGCACTTTTCTCGCTAATATCTTTACTAGCTTTTTCTCCCTGGATAGTAGTAATTATAAGCCATTTAAATTTATTACAAGAAAATACTAGCTGGATGCGAGGCAACTTTAATCTGACTGAAATTATTGCTGTATTTATCGGCACGATTTTATTAATCTTCGGCGATTTGCCGATTTCTCCAAACTCTAACCCCGCTCAGACAGCGATCGCTTTAATTGTGATTGTTTTTACTTGCTTAGGAACTTTGATTCTAGCTCGTCACCTCAAGCATAGGTGGCTTAAGTTTGCTTTACTTTTGATTATTTCTAGCAGTATTTTTTTGCTGTTTAATTATGTATATCTAGATCTAGTAAGTATTATTGGAGCAGCGGTGGCATTATGTATCTTAAGTTTTTCTGCTTATTCGATTTATTATTTAATTTTAAATAGCGATCACGCTTTGTTTATTATCTGCTTAATTATTTCTCTTCCTCTTCCTTTATTAGTTATTGATATTATCAATCAGGGACAAGGTTCGACTGCACCGCGATATTTAATTCCCTTACAATTAGGGATTCAAATCGCAGCAGCTCATACAATTGCCAACAAAATAGCATTAATTAAAGACCGAAAGATATGGCAATTTATTCTGTCTGGATTCTTGATTTTGGGCATATTTTCCTGCATTCGCAACTTTAATTTATCGCCTTTTTATCAGAAAGGCAGGAACATTAACAATCCTGCGATCGCTCAAATTATTAATCGAAGCGATCGCCCTCTAGTTGCTGCCGAAGCTGATAATGCAATGGATGTTCTATCCTTAGCTTACTCTCTATCTTTGGATACACAATATAAAATTATTGACTCAAACAACAGCTTAATTAAATATAGCGATCGCTTTGAAGATATATTTATTTTAAAACCCTCTGTTAGCTATATAGATAAGATCAAACAAAATCCTCTAGTCAGCTTGCGACAGGTATACAAATCTCAAGTATTTAGCGCAGACGAAATTCCTCTAGATCTTTGGCAAATACATCAGTAGTTTATGGCAAAAGAGCATGAAAATAGCAATTATTTGTTCGAGTTTTTTTCCCGTAATTGATGGAGTTACAATTGCCATATTTCATCGCGTTAAGTATCTCAGTCAATTAAAGCATAAAGTATTATTATTTTGTCCCGACTACAGTAAAATCAACCATATTTATCCAGACTGGCGAGACTATACAGGAGAAATACTTCCTGGGATCGAAGTTGTCAGTCTTGCTAGTACAAAATCGATCGCCTTAGAGTTCGAGCGAGATGTGACGATTAGGTCTTATTCTACAGTAATCAAAGAATTGGAAAACTTTCGACCCGATCTCATTCACGTTGATGAGGCTGAAAGACTAGCTTTTTGTTTTTTAAAGCGATCGGGAATCAGGTTTGCCAAACAACATAATATTCCCTGTATAGCTTGGTTTCATACCAACTATATTGATTACTTTGACGACTATTTTTCTTTGCCTCTAGGGGCAAATCAGCTCGTCAAAAATATTCTAAGCATGGCATTTACGAAAATCTATAATTCTTACGATTTGACTTTAGTTTCTAGTCTCGAAACTCAGCACAAGCTAGAAAAAATGGGGATTAAAAATTTGCGCTACGGAGAATTGTTAGGTTGCGATCTAGAATCATTTGATCGCAGTTGTAAAAATACTAATTTTGCGACCAATAAATATGACTTACCAGAGCTAAAAAACAAGGTCAAGCTAATATTTATTGGACGTTTAACCCCAGATAAAGGCTGGAGTTTTTGTCTAAAGTCTTTGGTAAAATTACCACCAAATATACTAGCTAAAATTGCTGTAATTGTTATAGGAGAAGGAGATTTAAAGGTGGCGATCAACAGTACCTTAAAATCATTAATAACCGATACTTATTTATTAGGTAGAGTTTCACCGCAGGATATTCCGCAACTACTAATTAATAGCGATATATTTATCACCAACTCCGAAAAAGAAACCAAGGGATTGACGGTAATAGAAGCAGCGGCGGCTGGCATTCCCGCGATCGCGCCCCGTGCTGGAGGAGTAGTCGATACAATTATTGATCGCGAAACGGGTTTTTTATACGAACCTCAAAATCAGGCTGATTTTTTAGATAAGCTAACTACTTTGATCGAAGATCGAGCGTTACGCAAATCAATGGGCGCAAAAGCAAAAAGCCTGGCGAATGAATGGAATTGGCAGAAAACAACCGATAATTTAATTAAAATTTGGACAGAACAAATTAACAAGTAATAAAAAAATATGAATATCAATACTTTACCAACACATAATTTTAAAAATAAATTCTGTTATAAAATTGCTGGAATAAGCCTATTTCTCACCGCAGTTTTTGGTTTTCCCGTGCTAGCAGATCAATGCTCTTATGTTAAGAAAGAACAAGCCATAACCGCCATTTCTCGCTTAGATATTGGCGATACCATTTATAAACTTTGCGAGCCTTGTGGAGAAGAAATCGCTCAACCTGTAGTGATTCAAAGCTTATCTATGGAGAAAGTAAATTACGAAGACTATTGGCAAATCAAAGCAAATGGAACGGGCATAGATTTTGCCTATATCTTTGTAGAATCTGGGGTAGAAAATAATGCTGTAAATTTAGCCGCGATCGCAGACTGCCCAGCCCAAAGAGTCAGCCCTTTTCTACCAGATAACTCTATTCAATCTGAAACTTTTGAAGATGAGCCTGACATTTAATATTTAGTCTAGGGCGTGTCATCGATTATTTGGAACATAACACTACGCATCAAGGTGAGGGCATCAAGGTGAGGGCATCAAAAATTAGATTAATTGCTACTTGCTACTTGCTACTTGCTACTTTCGAGCAGATAGCAAATCTGTTCTAAAATAACCTTGTACGACTATAACTAATCATCCATTTGCCATGGCTGAGTTAGATTACCTTCATCTAATATTCTCTTGGGACGCAAAATCAATACTAGCTGTCCGACAATTTTTTCTGTTGGTTGATTTTCAAACCAGCGTATTTCTAATTTATCTTCTATTTCAACCACAAAATAGCTGTTAGCATTCCAAACAGTATTGGCTCGATCCAACATAATCAATACCTCCTCTACCTTACCTGACAAAGATTTAGGTAGGCGATCGCTCGTGCAAAGATAAGTAACGGGATCTTCTGCCTTGAGTACGACTTGCCAACCAGGAACGGGTACATAACTACCGTCGTTGGCGACTATATTGCCAAAAGGTTGCTGTACCTCTACTCGATTTACTCGGGCTATATCTCCTGCGCCAAGAGGATAGGTTCCAGCCAGAGGAACTATACGAGGCAGCTCATCCTCTGTTTCCAAACGGTATAAAGGTAGTAGAGGCTCGGAAACGGTTTTAATAACGCTAAAGTCACTCAGCAGCTTTTCTATCGCTTCGCGCGCGCTTGTAGAATGGGCAAATTTCAATCCCAGGGCGATCAGACGCGATCGCTCTTGCAGATCCTTTTGGCTTTTCGCTCTTTTCCAAGATAAATAAGCTACCCAGTCTCCTGGATGATTGGTAAAGGATTCTGGTAGCTGAGACATGCGCGATACATCCCTCATGGCTTTGGTGACTAAATGGGCACCATCAATATCCAGGCGTTTGTTATATGCCAAAATAGCAGCATCGACTCTTTGTTTTTGGTTGAGCAGACGAAACTCATGCAGCACATCGCTTCTAGGTCCCTGAAAATATTCCAAAACCTCTGGCTCGACACCATTTTCCACCAAATTATCGTATACCTGAGAAGCCACAATCACCATGTTTTGCTGGCTGTTTTGAAACCCCGTATCTTCAAAAATCTGCTGGCTGCTATATCCAGCTTTTTGTAGCTTGCTGCAAATTTTCCCCCAATCTACCCAATTACCTTCTTTGTGCAAAAGCGATCGCATTAATTCCTGTGCTTCAGCTTCTGGAATTGCGTCTTTATTATCCTGGGGAGTACTATTCATCTTTTTATTCCTAATGACGTAACTTGCAGCTTTGAATAATTTACTTATTGATATGAACTTGTAATTCAAATCAATTGTATTCGCTATCCAGCTTGCTCTCTATTATTGAAACTGTGAAAATGAGTTAGTGAATGGGGTACTTCTAAACCATTAGCCTCCATTAAATCAGGATCGCTCATAATCTCTTGAGGAATACCATCAGCAACAATTCTGCCTCGATCAAGTAGGATAACGCGATCGCATATCTCCAAAATCAACTCCAGATCGTGAGAAGAAACAATGGTTGTCTCGTGAGAGTTTTGTAAGAAGTTAATCAATCTTCTTCTCGCCCTCAAGTCTAGGTTCGCACTGGGCTCATCGTAGAGAACTACCTGAGGCAGCATGGCTAAAACAGCGGCAATAGCTACCATACATTTTTCACCCCCAGAAAGCTGATGGGGAATGCGATCGGCTAAATGAGTAACCCCCGTAAGAGAAAGGGCAGCACTGATTCTAGTTTCGATTTCTGCGGGCGAGAGATTGATGTTTTCCAAGCCAAAAGCTATGTCATCTCTTACCGTAGGGCAAAACAATTGATCGTCAGGATTTTGAAACACCAAGCCAATTTCGGGGTTAAATTGCCCTGCCTCAATTGGGCGATCGAATAGTTTGACTTCGCCATAGGTGCTGGGCAAAATACCGCAAATAGCCAGAAACAAGCTAGTTTTTCCCGCACCGTTTGCCCCAATTAAGCCGACTGTTTCTCCTGTTGAAACTTCCAGATTAATATCGGTTAGAATCGCTCTTTCATTCCCGTAACTAAAGCACAAATTGCGGAGAGAAATGGCTTTTGTTTTGAGGGATAGTTTATTTGCCACTTTGATTAAGTCTTTCATTCAATTATTTCGGCTGTAATGATAGTTAAAATGCTGGAAAAAGTTCGTCTATCCCAACTGTCTAAAAACTCGGTAAAAGTATTTGTAGTATTACTAATAAAAGCGCGGTAACTATTGCCATCGAGGTAGCACATAAACTATAGCGATCGCCAAAAGCGCGCCGAACAAATTTTTGCTGTTTCTTGCCAGAATTGATCTGAGTGCCATAACCGCGCAGAATCATCGCTTGGTAGATTCTCAAAGAGCGATCGTAGCTTCTAACCAAAATACTGCCAGTAAGCCGAGCAAAAACTTGAAGATTGCGACGGTTCATCTTTTTCGGCTGAAATCCTCTCAGCTTCATTGCTCGCTGCATGGTCATGAGCATTTCCCCCAGTTCTTCTAGATAGCGATAGGAAAGCAGAGTCATGTCGACAATCGGGCTAGGTAAACCAAGCGATCGCATTGCCTTAATACTGCTCAAGAAAGGAGCAGTGCCAAAAAGAATTAGGCTTAGGGTGAGGATACAAAAAAATCTGACCGATACCAATAAAGCCTGCCAGCATCCTTCTTCCTTGATCGCCAAGTATCCCCATTCTAAAATTGGCGTTTGACCCGATACAAAAGGCAGCAGGATAATTACCGCCAAAATAAACCAGCTAGGATAGCGTAGCCGCTGGAGTAAAAAAGAGAGAGGGATTTGAGAAATAATAAACAGAATAGCTGTAATAGTCACCATGACTGGCAACAGCCAAATATTTTGGACAAAAGCAAAGGCAAAAATCAAGCTCAATAAGCCAGCTAACTTATGTCCTTGTTGCCAACGATGGAGAGGAGAATCTAAATAGGCATAACGATCTAGTGCTAATTTCATGTAGTAGATAATCTATTGATTGGATGATTACGATCGCAACAGTTCTGGCTTCACTTGCTCTAGGAAGGAAATGAGCATGACGCAAAAAACACCTTCGATCGCAGCTTGGATCGCGTAGCTGCCCATCGAAATTAAAATCGCAGTCCGCTCGGCATTAACATCTAGATCGGGAGAAATGTGAGTGATTAACAGCAGGGCAAACAGCGTTGCCGACAGCAACAATGCCCCCGCACCAGCCGAGAAAGCCAAAATCTTAGTCAAAGCCGCTTTTTTACCAGGCAGGCGATCGCGTTGCTTAAACAGCAGATGAGCGGCGATTGCTGGCGCGCCCAGAATTATGGCATTAACCCCCAGGGTGGACATCCCTCCATGTTGAAACATTACTGCTTGAAAAAATAAGCCAATTAAGATTGCGGGAAAAGCATAAAATCCCAGCACTGCACCCATTAACCCATTAAAGATTAAATGAACGCTAGAAGGAGGTAGGGGGATATGAATTAAAGAAGCAACAAAGAAAGCTGCCGTCAATAAAGATGCCTTGGGAATGTTAGCTTGAGTATAGCTGTCTCTTTTTATTTCTTTGAGAGAATACCAAGTCAAACCACCAGTTAGAGCATAACCAGCAAGACAGACGTTAGGAGGCAGAAAACCATCGGGAATGTGCATTAAAAAACCTTAAAGTAATTTTATTTGTCTGACTTGCGAGCAAAAAACAAGGCTGTACCGAGAAAGCCCCAACTCATCGCCGCAGCCATAATTATTTTTTGAGATGAAGTGTAGCCACCCCCAGCAGAAGTATTAGCCCTCATTTGACTGACTGTTGCTTTTTGTTTGTCAACCGCAATACTGGCAATGCTCCCATGTCCAGACTGACGTACCTTAACATCCCAGTTACCGATATTTTCGGCACTAAAATCGGGTACAAAAGCAAAATTACCAGACTCATCAGTTGTTCCCTTTAACCAAGGCGTTGCGCGATCTCTAGGAGCGTAAACCACTACCTGAGCATTTGCCATTGGTTTTCCATCGTCATATTTTGCCTGGATCTCAATGGCTGTTGTCTCTTGATATTCAATTCTTGCTCCGTGAGCCAACGCCTGGGTTGAGGTAAATGCGATAGTCGCGATCGAAGCTAGAAATAAGTAAAACCTGGTCATAAGTTACTGTAGGGATACATAAAAAAATTGTAGGATTCTTCAGCAGAGGGAAGGGCTTTCACTCTATGTTTCTCAACATTTCAACAATTGAGTTGATAATTGTTTACTTGTTTATTGATAATCAACCGCACTGCGTCCTTCACCAACGTGACCCAAACCAAGGTCAAAGTTCCTTTTTCTGCGGCGATGGCGATCGATTTCTTACTCCTTTTTTGACTATTGGTAGTTAAAATTACTGAAATCAACGTAATTCCACACAAGAGCAAGGGAATTTTATTCATGAAGAAATATTAGATTCAAGATTTTTTGTTTCTCTTTACTAATTAATCAATTTTGTCGATCCTCTTCAATGCCCCTAGAGGGTATCACGTAAGCATTTACACTTATATAACAGGGATAAGATTTCGGCTTTTGCTCGATTTTTTCTAGAATAAAATAACCAATTCGTGTTATTTCTCTGCAAATTGCTTACAATGCCATAGGGACTAAAAATAGAAAAAACTTTGTACTTTCTTTATATTTGCAAAGAATTTTTTCTTTAATTTACGTTCAATCTTCACCTAAGTTATCAAAATAGAGGCTAAAATCGAAAAACAATTGCAAAATTCTAGTTGATAACACTCACTCTTCTCTCAGTTTTAACTAAAATTAGGTAATTACTGACTGGTTATTTGTTAACTCAAAGACCTTATCAGTAAAGAAGAGATGAAAGAGGTGTAATTAGATACAGTTTATAGTCCTAGAGAACTTTAAGTAGTTGACTGCACAAAATATCATTAAATTTTCACTGAAGGAGCAAGAGGAAAACGGCATGACCCAAGCTAATCAAGTTCTAGCAACGATAGCCAATCCTGGAAACGATTGGGAGAGCCTAATTGAAGAAGATACCAAAAAAAGCCAAGACAACATAGATCTTAAGCCTGCTGCCAAAGGGAAAAAGAAGAAAGCCACGGGCACCAAACGTGCAGAACGTGGTAGAAAGAAACCCTACACAGAAGATTCTATTCGTATTTATCTTCAAGAAATCGGTCGCATTCGACTGTTGAGAGCAGAAGAAGAAATTGAATTAGCTCGTCAAATTGCCGATCTTTTAGAGTTGGAAAGATTAAAAGACAGCCTAGAAGATGGTTTGGGTAGAGAAGCTACCGACGAAGAGTGGGCGAGAGAAGTCGATATGGAATATCGCAAGTTCCGCCGCCGTTTGTTTATTGGCAGACGAGCTAAAGACAAAATGGTGCAATCCAACCTGCGTTTGGTTGTGTCTATTGCTAAAAAATACATGAATCGTGGTTTATCTTTCCAGGATTTGATTCAGGAAGGATCTTTGGGCTTGATTAGAGCAGCAGAGAAATTCGACCACGAAAAAGGCTATAAATTTTCTACTTATGCTACCTGGTGGATCAGACAGGCAATTACCAGAGCGATCGCCGATCAGTCTCGTACTATTCGCCTTCCCGTTCACCTATACGAAACTATATCTCGCATTAAAAAAACTACTAAATTACTTTCTCAAGAAAGAGGTCGTAAGCCAACCGAAGAAGAAATTGCAACTCGCATGGAGATGACCATCGAGAAACTCAGATTTATCGCTAAATCAGCTCAACTGCCCATTTCTTTAGAAACACCCATTGGTAAGGAAGAAGACTCCCGCTTGGGCGATTTTATCGAGGCTGATGGTGAGACTCCTGAGGATCAGGTTTCTAAAAGTCTACTAAGGGAAGATCTAGAGAGCGTGCTAGACACTTTAAGCCCTCGCGAACGGGACGTCTTACGTCTTCGCTATGGCTTAGATGATGGTCGCATGAAAACATTAGAAGAAATCGGACAAATCTTTAATGTCACTCGTGAACGCATTCGCCAAATCGAAGCAAAAGCCCTGCGTAAACTGCGCCACCCCAACCGCAACAGCATACTAAAAGAATATATCCGTTAGAAATTTAATAAATCTAACTAGGGATAGATAGTTAAGGATTGGCAATTTAATGCCAGTCCTTTTTTAGCGATCACATTTGCTATCATGTCGTCTTTCTCGTATTTTCATTCAAACGTAGGTAGGCATGACAATATCTTTGAAGAGTAATAATTAATTTAAGAATGCCCACCATAATCAAATATAGGTTTTATTTAATGATATGGCGATCGCTCTTTCCAAAGAACCTAATGTTAAACCTAGATTTTAATGAGGTTTTGCGGTTCATCCGTAAGAAGGTTGGTAGTAGGTATTTCGAGGGATACCTTGGTAAATTCAAAATTATCAACCCACACATGACCTTTTCCTGATAGACCAACTCCGAAAGAGATGTTGGTCGTTGCTTGAGGAACATCTAGTACTACTTCATAACATTGCCAGTCATTTGTTCCTTTAATGGGGCGATTTTGCATATTGTCAAAACTGAGCATTTTATTATTAGAGCCATCTACTCGCATCCACAACCAAGCCCACTCTTCAACATTTTCAGATTTTATGTATGCTGATAATTTGATTCGTTCGTTTAAGTATTGTTTTCCAAAAAAACTCTGCATTAAAGTGCCGAAGCCTTTAGGTTTCCTAGCCTTGTTTTTAATATATCCACTCCGATCGCCAGTATGAAAAATTTGACTATCTATTCCCATGTCATAATCTTGTGGATGGCTTCCTCTTGCAATCCATCCAGGTGCGGGACTGGTTGATTTAGTTTTAAGCCTTAGCATAAGATTCTCCTGAAGCTTGCTTTATTCTTACTGCAAAGTTGTCTTAATTCAAAAAGATTAAATGTCTAATTTTAATAAATTTTTTGAGAAACTTGCAGATAAATTGTAGGGTGGGCGACTCAAGAATCAGGATAAAAACTAGGGATAGATAGTTAAGGATTGGCATCTAATCTGCCAATCCTTTTTTAGCGATCGCATTTGCTATCGTGTCGTCTTTCTCGTATTTTCATTGAAACGTAGGGTGGGCATAACAATATCTTTGAAGAGTAATAATTAATTTGAGAATGCCCACCATAATCAAATGTAGATTTTATTTAAT
>JBCDCO010000063.1:0-21974 GCA_039181635.1 Cyanobacteria bacterium P01_G01_bin.19
ACGTAAAATTTGGAGCATGACTAAAAAGCAGCCATCGGCTAGGGATGATTGAACATTGCGAAATACTTGCCACAGTTCGCCCCAAATTGAAGCAAAGGTAAGCATGGTGCTATAGGATAACTCTTTACCAAACTTGGAGTCATAGGGCTGTTTGTCGTACCAATTGACTAAACCTTGTTCAAGATACTGCATGACGATCGCCAATTCCACCCAGGCTCTTAATTCTAGATTGAGAGCAATTTGAGCAAAAGTTCTGGCTGACTGTTGCTGAGATAAAGTTAAAAACAGTTGCTTTAATAAAGGGCTATTTACCTTCTGTCCCCAAACTCGCCACGGATTGGGCTTTTCTGCACCAAATCCTGAAAAATTACTGCCCGAACCATACATCCAGCTAACCAAATCTCCTTCTAAAGCCGTAAAGGATTTTAAGCCTTCGCTAATACCGACGGATAACTGTCGCCAACTCTGGGCTAGGTTAGCATCTTGCTGCTTTTCTGCCGCCTGTTGAAAACTGTCAGCTAACTTATTTAGTTCTTCAAAACCCAGTGGCTCTTCTTGATTGGGATCGATCGCATCGACAATTGCCAAAAAATAATCTTCTGGCTCTACGGCTAAAATATCTTGGGCTATTTCTGAAATATCTGCATCGACTTGATTTTCTTCTTGCCAACGCAACCACTGCTTTTCAATCGTCTGCAGAGCACGCAAGACTCGCGCCGCTTTCAGCTTGGTGTCCAACTGAGCTGTAGTGGTTTCTATTCGTTCATCTAAACACCTTTCTAGGATTTCTCCCGTACCAGGTTCAACATTTTCCACTAGCATCCTGTAAACTCGCTCAAAGGAGCTAATTTTTCCCTTTAAGGTGAGTTCGACAATTTGGTCAATTAAAGCAAAATAGCGATCGCTTAAAGATTCAGACACGCACAGTATATTGGTAGATGAAAAAATCATTATACCTTTTTAGGACTGGGGATTGAGTAATAATAACTAATGACTAATGACTAAAATAACCACAGACAAAATTAAACTATTTATTGTTGATCGCGATGCAATTTTCCGTTTGGGTTTGCGTACTGCGATCGCTCAATATAATGATTTTGCTATTGTCGGCGAAGGTGAGGTTAGCAACAACACTTTTCGCACCCTGACTGGTGGGTTGGTATTAAATGTTTTAGTGATTGGCATCGATTCGGTTTCGGAGACTAGCAGTCTAGAATTTTGTCAGCAATTTCGGGATTTATATCCTCAGTTACCCATATTTTTATTGGTTCCGACTGATTTTTCTGCTGGCAAGCTATCTAAAATCAAACGCTGGGGGGTTAGAGGTTATTGCGATCGCTATTCGAGTATTGATACGGTAATTGCAGGGTTACACACCATAGCCTATGGCGATTTCTATTGGCAAAACAATAGCACTCCGCCCAAGGTATGGCAAAAAGCATTAGGGAAGATCAGCAAGTCGGGAAGAATAGAGATAGAAGAAACCCTGAAGAAAATTGACGCTCGTTTGGCTAACCGAGACTTGTCTGATGGAGAGAGGATTTTTTTGGTGGGTAGAAAAAGAGAATTGCTAGTTGCCCGTTGGCTATCTAACCGTCTGACGGCGGAAGAAGTAGTTTTACCAGAAGATTCTACTGCCATTGAACTAGCCGAAGGACAAAATTCGCTCGTCGTGTCTCCCACGGAATTAGCTCCGTTGCCAGTTTTCGCCGACTCAGCAAACAAAACTATTTTTGAACGGGTAGTGAGAGAAATTCAGCTGGGGTTAAATAATAAAACTAATACGCCATTAGAAATCGATTTATTAAAGCCGCAAATTCAAAAAAGTTTGTGCCATTTAATCGTCAAGCGTATTAGTGAGACTATTGACAGCCTTCCTATCGCCGATAGTCTGGATCGAAACTATAGTAATTATTTAAAATCCCTTTGGTCGTGGACAGTTGTCACTTTTTTTGTTCAGTATTACGGACAGCTAACTGTGGAAGAAGAGCAAGAATTATCTGAGCTAATCGAACAAAACTATGCGGAAATAGAACGCAATATTTTTGCTTATATCTACGGGGTTCCCGAACTGTTTGAATATCTTTTAGGACAGCCCGATTTTATCATAGACCATATCAGCTATCAGTCTGACGACGCGGAGGTCATTAGTAGAATAGAATTTTTGTTTTATAATCTGGTAATTGGTTTGGCTGATGCGGTAATGCAGGTTATCCTAAACAATTTCTACGGCCTAGAACAGCTAAAATATCAGCTATACAAACCAGAGTATAAAAGCGATCGCGAACTGGCTCGTTTTCGCAATCAGCTATCTTGGAAATACCGTCAAGAAAACTATTTTGAACGTCCCAAAAACATTTTTGAAAGTCGCTACAAACTATATATTTTAGATACAGGCAGAATCAGAAACTTATATATTTATGCACCGCGCCAAACTGAATTAGAGCAACTAACGGGAATCCCTTGGTTTTCGACGATTGTAATCGAGTTTCGCGATGCGATCGCACCTTTAGTCCGTAAATTTGTCGCTCTTGCTGGTAGCGGTGTGGTGTTTATCTTAACCCAAGTAGTTGGTAAAGGAATTGGCTTAATTGGTAAGGGAATAATTCAAGGAATTGGCAGCACTATTAAAGACGTAAGTTATAAAGGCGATCGTAAATAGAAAACCTGTCGATCGACCAAGTTAATTCGAGCAAGACAATTTAGTCTTATTTGCCTTCTCCCAAAGATATTTTCTTGTCCTGCACTTCAGATCGATTCACTATCATCACTTTGCTGTCTTGGGGTAATTTACCTTCAATTAGCTTAGTAATTTGCTGATATGTTTCGACACTACGAATATAGGCAGCTATTTCGTCATCGATGTAAATATAGTATTGTCCATCGACAGCCTGTTTAGAAATCTGTAACATCGAAGCTTTTCCGCAAAAGTTAATATTTTATTAAATTATATCAAGATATGTTAAGTAATGTGTATTGTATGAGACTGTATTTATCTTGGAATTTACGACATCAATTTTTGAATCGCCTCAAATTCTAATGTAGAAGTAGTTTTAAAAGCCAAACTTTGGTGCTTGTAGAAACGATCCGACTTGCAATTAGTGCGGGAAACTGATGTCGAATTACCAACGCGATCGTAGTAAGTAATCAGAGACTTTACTCGAAATAACATGTCATCGATATCGAAAGGCTTATAGCAAACACTGTCTGCAGGCAAAAGATCGATTTTTTTTGCTTGCACGTTAGCGGTACAAATCAAAACGGGGATCTGAGATAAGTGAGGATGAGCTTTAATCGCCTTAATGACTTCCAAGCCTGTCATATCTGGCATCATCAAATCTAAGATAATCAAGTCAGGAATTAGGGCATGAATTTTGGCAATACCTTCTTTTCCACTGCAAGCCTTTTCCACCCAATATCCATCTTGTGAAAGAATCAAGTCCATCAACAGCAAATTATCTTGATTATCATCGATCGCCAAAACGACATAATTTTTTTCCTCTCGCATCAATTTAATTTAGATTTTTTGCATAAATTTTGCTTATCATTAAAGCCTAGATTATGTTGCGAAACATACCATCTGCTAAAAGTTATAAATATTTTTCATATCTGGTGTAAATCAGAAAATAGGCAGATTAATTTATTTCTTAAAAGTTATTTAAGCCTCAGTCATCAAGCGTAATAAATCATCGGTGGACATTTTGCCACTTGTGTCCGTACCTTCTAATAGGCTATCGGCTAAATCTCTTTTCTGGTGATGTAGCCGAACGATTTTTTCTTCAATTGTTCCTCTAGCAACCAGGCGATATATGGTTACGGGGCGTTGTTGTCCGATGCGGTGAGCGCGATCGCTTGCCTGATCCTCTACGGCGGGATTCCACCAAGGGTCCATGTGTAGGACGTAGTCTGCAGCAGTAAGATTTAGTCCCGTACCTCCTGCTTTGAGAGAGATCAAAAATACATCTCCTTCACCTCCCTGAAATTTATCTACCCTTACCTTACGCTGCTTGGCGGGAGTACTGCCATCGAGGTATTGGTAGGTAATCTGATTTTGTTCAAGATAGTTGCGAATGATATGCAAATGATCGACAAATTGACTAAATACTAGAGCTTTATGTTTGTTTTCTAATAATTCGGTCAACACTTCACCAAATAAATCCAGTTTGGCACCAGGCAAAGTACTATCAGCCATTACCAAACGGGAATTGCAGCATGCCCGACGTAACTTCATAATTTCTGCTAGCACTTGGAGGTGTTTGGTACCTGCTTGGGCGTCGGTATCGGCGAGTTTGGCGATCGCTTTTTGTCTCAGTGCTTCGTAAAATGCCATTTCTTCCTTGGACATGTCTACGTGCAGGGTAATTTCGGTGCGGGAGGGCAATTCCGATAGTACCTGAGTTTTAGTGCGGCGGAGAATAAAAGGCTGGATTAGTTTCTTGAGATGTTTGCGTTGGGCTTTATCCTGGTTTCTTTCGATGGGTATGGCAAAGTTTTGGTTAAACTGCTCCCAAGATCCCAGCAAGCCAGGATTGATAAAGCGAAATAAATTCCATAGTTCTCCCAAATGGTTTTCAATCGGCGTACCTGTGGTAATTAATTTAAACTTACTCTGAAGCTTCATTGCCGCTTGCGATCGCTTAGTACTCATGTTTTTGATCGCCTGTGCCTCATCCAACACAATAGTTTGCCATTCTACCTGGGCTAGCATTTGGGCGACTTCATCCTGCTGCAATAAACCATAGCTACAAACAAACAAATCGAATGGTTGCAATGCGTCTAAAGTCTTTTGTCTGTCAACGTTACCAAACTCTACAGGATTGAGAGTCGGGGCAAATTTTTGTGCCTCGCTAATCCAATTCATGCAGACAGAAGTTGGGGCAATAATTAGAGTCGCCCCCTGAGTTGCGTGGTTGAGAATCAAAGCCAAAGCCTGCAAAGTCTTACCCAATCCCATTTGATCCGCCAAACAAGCACCCACTCCCCAATGCGCCAGGCGAGACATCCACTCGAAACCTTCTTGTTGATAGTCTCTTAATTCTGCCTGCAGGGTAGAAGGCAACTCTGGCTGGAGTTCTTTTACTTCCTTCAGCTTTTTAACCTGCTGTTTCCAATGCTTATCTGCTTTAACATTGCCTATATCTGCGATCGCGTCTTCCAAAACCATGGAAGTAAGGGCGTGGAACTGCAAGCCTTTACCTTTTTGATTGCCAAAAGCCCTTAATTCATCAAGTCGTTTGCGAAACTGCTGGGTTAAAGCAATAAACTGTCCTTCTCCCAAAGGAATAAAGCGACTAGAGGTTTGGTCTAGTAGAGTTAGCAGATTTTCCATGTCCAGCACCATATTTTCATCCAGCTTTAACTCTCCGCTGGCAGAAAACCAGTCATTCTGGCGTTTAATCTGCATTTGGAAATTATCAAATCCTGCCTGGTGAGATATGCGCAGTTTTTCTCCTTCTGGCCATTCAATAATTACTTTATCGTCTAGTTCCTGAAGTTCCAATAACAAGGATAAACAATCTTCTGGATCTTCAATCAGCCATTCTCCCGACTCCGATTCGTGACGAGTCAAAACAGAAGAAGCTCTAATTACCTCGTCTGCCAGTTTCTCTTCTTCTTCCATCTCTCGCGTGGTTTGTAGCTTCTCCCCACCCATCTCGCCAATTACCGTAGAACCGCCTTTTCCTGGACGATAATAAGAACCCACTTCCCCAAATGGACGGCAGAGTAATGCCGCTTTTAGCCCCTCTCCTGCTGGTAGTAAATGCACGTGAGGAGTGGAATTAGCAGCTACTTCCCTTGCACTCTCCAAACCGCCACCAATATCAGAATGAACGGTGACGATAGGGGACACACCGCTAATCGCAGCTAGTACCTGTTCGGAGGCAGCAGCGGGAACATTGAGACAGTTATTTTTGCCCAAGATCGTGGCAATACGCTGATGTTCTGTAGTAATTTCAATGACCTTGATTCTAGTAGGAGTTTCCTTAACCAGAACAACTTCTTTGTCTTCGGCTAACTTAGGCGAAAATTCTAAGGTTAAGCGATCTTGTTTAATCTTTTTGACGATTAACTCTGGTTCGCCAGCTACGATATCGACGCGGGTAGTGGGCGAATCATCCCAAAATACCAAAGGATGTCCAATCAACTCTACCATAGCGCGATCGCCAAAGCTATACTCGGCTTTACTGTAGTAACCGTAGTAGTTAACGCCAATCTGACTGCAAACCTTGATATCTTGAGCGGTAAAGTAATCATACTCTCCCGCATAATTATACAGACGCTTGGCGGCGATCGCTCGCCCTTTACTCCAGCCTCCCTTAGCGGTAATTTTTTGTTCGCGGGGTTGCAACACAAAGCTGCCAGCATAAAATGTCAGCAGCCACACCAATCGCTTTTCCGATTCTACTTTGACTTCTATTTCTGGCTTTTGTAAATTGGCTAAGGCTTGTAATGAAAGTTCCCAAGGCTGCTTTGGCTTAATTAAATCGATTAACGAAGGTGCTTCAGTGTTGGCGTTTATTTCGGCAACCAGGCTTTGCTTGGTTCTGAGACGAAACATCAATTCTGCTGCTTCTACCCCCAGCCAATAATAGCCTACAGCTTCGGCGCGATCGCTGAGGGATTTTAGTAACCTTGGTACTCGCTTTTTGGCTTCTTTTTCATCGATCCAGTAAAGACATAAGGAACAAAAGAAAGTTTCTATACTATGACTCTCCTCGTAAGCATCAATGCCATTTTCATAGATCCAGTCTCTTTGACTCATATCTCCCTGCTGTATTTGCAGGAGTTTGAGCAACCAAACATAGGTATAACTGAGCCAGTTGTTGCTGGTAGCCATAATTCTGCAGTACCCTTCTGCTTCTTTTAACTTTATGGCAGAACCATCCTGTACCAACGCCAAGATGTAAAATATTCCCGCAATCGAGTCAAAAAATACTTTTTTCTTTCTAGTATTCTTTCTCAAAGACTTATACGCAGCAGTGTAAAAATCGAGCGCTTTTTGGCAATCTCCTTCGATAAAAGCCAGCCAGCCCCAAAATACAGCTGCCGATCCCTTATTTTCTGCCGATACCTGTTCTAAATGCATTTTCGCTGCTACAAGATCGTCGTGTAAAATAAGCTGTTCGGTCAATAACAATCTCAAGCGATCCGAACAACGCCCATCAGGTTTAGCTGCTTCTGCTTGGAGTATAGCAAACGCCGATTCAGCGGGGGACAAATAAATAACCGAGTTTAAGAGGATGCTAATTAATCCCGATTCAAATAATTCTTGAGGTAGCTGGCAAAACCAATCGGGATCGAAGGGATTATTTAAGAGTAGATTGAGAATATCGTCTAGCTGTATCGGTTCGGGATAATAGCTGTATTTTTGATAGCATTCTAACTGTCGCCAAATGAACTCCATGTCACGACGATAAATACCAACCCTAACTTCCCGAAGTAATTGCTCTACACTGTTAAAAACTTTGTTATCTTTACTGTTATATCGAGTGATAATCGGCAAGTGAGCATTAGCTACCTTGACCATATCTTCCCAGGTTCCCTCGGCGATCGCATCGCGAGTGGCAATTTCGGCAATTAAGGGGTTACATTGAGGAGCTTTACCCCATTCTTGAACCAGTAATTCTTGGTCTAAAAGATAATCTAAATGACGCTTGAGAGTATTATTCGTAAACGCTTTCCCTTTGCTATCTTTTTCTCCCAAAGCAACCAGACACTTTAAGAACTTACTTCTATTGACAGGTTCGTAAATGACTGAATACAGCCTGATAATTTGCTGGCGTATGGGAGATAGTTCGTAGTATTCTCGAATGTACGTCTGACGAAGGCGATCGATGTCAGTTGTAGAAGAGAGCATAACAAGCGATATAGATAATTTGATGCCACAATCTACAGAATACTTCTATCTGCAGCTTTTGGTTGTTCCGTTCTTAACTTTTAACTTTATTTTTACAGTCATCCTACAACATCGTCTAAATCTTTAACGCCAATAATTAGATTACCAAAAAAAGCGTTCAGCTTTCAGTTTTGATTAACTACCTGTGTAGCCACTGAAAGCTTTTCAACTACTGGAATATGTAGCCCTTTCCAAGCTTGCTTGGTAGTCTTCGATTAAGTGAGGTTCAAAGCCCCGTCTAATTGGCTGAGAGCTAAGAGCTGATAGCTGATAGCTAGGGCGAAGCCCTTTACCATGCCATGATATCGGAGTATAAAGTCTGATAGCCCGATACATTGGGATGCAAACCATCTTCCCCTAGCTGAGTATCCAGCCAACCAGTACCCCTCGACAACCACAAATCGAATATATCTAGATAGGGAATGTTTCTTGACTGACAAGCCTGCAAAGTAGCTTCTTTATAACGATATTGATCTAGATGATTGTAATAAAGACAGTCCATAAACGGCATTTTTGTCTCATTGACAGGAGTCATACCAATAAACAAAACAGGACAAAGACTCTGGGCTACATCCAACAAATGGTCGGTTTGCCGCTTAAATTCTTCAAAGTTGGTAAAAAGCTTGCCATCTGGCTTGCCTATACGAGCCGAATCGTTGACGCCAACTGAGAGTAAAATTAAGTCAGGAACTCGATTACGCAGTTCTCCACGACGATGAAACTCCTGCTCTAAACGTTGGCTGACTTGAGCAGTGCGATCGCCTCTTACGCCAAGATTATACAAGACATGACCAGCCCCATCGGGAGACATCCATTGGCGACGCAGTCTTTCTACCCAACCACCACCGATATAATCTCCATAACCATAGATCAGACTGTCCCCCAAAGCTACTACTTTTAAAGGTTGACGCAGCTTTAACTTCTTTTGAAAAACATCACTATTGGTGGTAGTAAAAGTAGAGTTAGGAGAAAGAATAGCCTGCATAAATCAAAAATATAGAAATATTCTTAAACAAAAATTTATATTCAGCAATAATCATACACAACTATGTCGGACATGTTGAAAATTAAGTATATTCGATCTCTCTAAAAATTATTATTGTTTAGCTCTCAAAAGTTAAAACGCCATCTTCAATCGCACTTTTGAGCAGATTCTTTTTATCTTGTTGATAGTTTTGCAAATTCAGCCAGGGCAGGCGATCGCCCTGCTTGGGTAATAGATGCAATACTCGTTGAATATAGCCAGAAGAAAAACCTTCAATATATGGACGATCTGTCATATTAAGATCTTCGTCCCGCAGTCTGGGCGTACACTGGGTAAAACCTTGCCGATCCATATATGCGATCAGCCTACAAATATACTCTGACATTAAGTCTGCCCTCAAAGTCCAGGAAGCATTAGTATAGCCAGAAATAGACGCTAGATTGGGAACATCAGAATACATGACACCTTTGTAGGTATAGGTGCGAGCGAACTCAATCGGTTTTTGATCTACAAAAAACTCAACTCCTCCCAAAATTAAAAGATTTAAGCCCGTTGCCGTCACAATTATATCGGCTGCCAACTCCGTGCCAGATTCCAGCAAGATACCATCTTCGGTAAAGGTATTAATGCGATCGGTGACTACTTCGGCTTTGCCCGATTTGATTGCCAAAAAGAGATCGCTATCTGGTACCAAGCACAAACGTTGATCCCAGGGATTATAGCTGGGAGTAAAATGCTTTTCTACATCATAATCTGCACCTAATTCCTGGCGCACCATCGAAATTAGCATCTGCTTGATTTTTTTGGGTTCGCTACGGCTACGCTGATAAAAAAATTGCTGTAAAGCAATACTCTTCCAGCGCGTAATGGCGTAGGCGAGCTTTTCGGGGAGGAACTTACGCAGGAGGTTTGCTATTTCGTCCTCGTCGGGGCGAGAGACTACATAGGAGGGCGATCGCTGCAACATCGTCACCTTTTCGGCATCTTGAGCTAACTCTGGAACCAGAGTAACGGCAGTCGCGCCAGAGCCAATCACAATAATCCGCTTGTCTTGATAATCCAAATTCTGCTGCCAGTGTTGAGGATGGACGATTTTTCCCTGAAAGCGATCGCGCCCCTCAAATTCTGGAGTGTAACCCTCATCATAACGATAGTATCCAGAACACATCAGCAAGAAATTGCAGCGAAAAGAAGCCTCTATTCCCCCACTATTTTGAGTTTCTATTGTCCAAACTGCATTCTTACTCGACCAACTGGCACGCTTGACCGATTCACCGTAGCGAATGTGTTTATCGATACCGTTTTCCTGTGCTGTCTCTCGAATATATTTTAGAATCGACTTGCCATCGGCGATCGCCTTAGTTCCTCGCCAAGGTTTGAAATTGTAGCCCAAGGTATGCATATCACTATCTGAGCGTATGCCAGGATAGCGAAATAAGTCCCACGTTCCGCCAAGAGAATCTCGACTTTCTAAGATTGCGTAGCTTTTACTGGGGCATTTTTTTTGTAGATGATAGGCTGCACCAATGCCAGAGAGCCCCGCACCGACAATAACAACATCAAAGTATTCAATAGACATAGCTACATACTATGCAATATTTATTAATATATAAAGAAATGTAAATGAATGTAAACCAATAAGTTAAGTTTGATTCAGCTATTTGTTCATGCAAAATCGCCAAAAGCTACTATATAAAGCGGATTCAATCACAGCAAAACTTATGAGGGTTTTATCATCAGGTAGTCCGAAAGATAAGCGATCGCAATCTTCTTACGAACACAGTCTCAGTTTACCTCTTTCTCAGGAAATCAGCCGTAATATTAAGGATTATCCAGAGCTCTATCAACAGCTTAATTTATCTTCGAATCGACCAGATCCCTAATCAATAAAATCTTCGAGCTGATATAGTCAGCAAGAGTTTGACTATCTTCCGAACTTAGAGAAAAGGCTTTTTCGATTTTTTGAATCAGCTGCTGACTTAATTCGCGATCTGAAAGCTTTAATAGGCTGTAGGGATTTGATGTCTCTACCAAACTCCAAATCGTGCGAACTATCTCGGTTTTTAAATTCATTATGGTTGTCTTAAACGATATAAGCGTTATAAACGAAGCCTTTTCAACAGTTTGCTAAAAGCGAAATATATGAAACAAGTATTTGTAATCAAGAATAATTATTCATCTATCTGAGGATATAGTTAATACCATTTCTCTTTAACATGACTTGATGGCGACGGAAACGGACAGGTAGTTGCAGAATTGATCGATGGCGATCGCCCATGTCCCCGCAGATTGAAACCATAGATGATGTAATGGCGATCGCTCATCTGGGGGAACAAACAGCAATCAAAAGCCTATTACCAGCTCTCAAAAAAAGTAATCTCCAATCAGTAATGAGTAATTAATAGGATATTATCGAGGTTCAGAGCAAAGCAAATGATTGCTTTATTTAAGCCTTCATCTACCAGGGCGATCGCATTGATGTAGTTTTTCGGTCTATTTCTATTCCTAAGAACCTATTACTTTTCTCCTATCATCAGTACAATTTAACTTCATAAACATGAAACCCTTGCAAATTCTCTTGGTAGAAGATAACTTACCACTAGCCAAAAGCACGGCAAAATTAATCGAACGTCTTGGCGGATATCAAACGCAGATAACCGACGAACCAAAAATTATCTTCGAACTATGCGAGGCAAGTAAAGTAGATATTATCTTGATGGATATCAATCTCCCAGGAGTTTTTTGGGAAGATGAAGAGGTAAGTGGTGCGGACTTATCTCGTATCTTGAAAACCAATACAAAGACGGCTCACATTCCTATAATTCTGCTAACTGCGTATGCCATGATGCAGGAGAAGAAATCTTTTTTAGCTAATTCCTTGGCTGATGAGTTTGTAACTAAGCCAATTAGCGATTATGCTTCTTTGCTAGCAGAGATCGAGAAATTAACTCAAAACTCCTAATTCCTAACTTATAATACTAAATCCGATTTACAAAAAACACTTAAAGACTATATTGTCATCGATTTGTATCAAAAACGTTGGCGTATTGAACTTGTGACCAATGGGCAAACAGATAAATCAAAAAAGGCGATCGCCAGTTGAGATCGGCTAAATATCCTCCTGTAGAGAAAAAAACTACACCTCCAAAACCCATAAAATTAGCCTGAGCTTCTCCTCGGTAATAATCAACAATCAGAACTGACGATTTCTCTCAACGCTAATAATCTGCCCGATCGAGCGATCGCGAAGAAAATAGTCTTTCAACCAAGCACCTAAAACTTTGAAACGGTTGGATAGTCCAGGTAAATAATATAAATGAATTACAAGCCACATCAGCCAAGCAAAAAACCCTCCTACGGGGATTTTACCTAACAGCAAAATTACTCCCGCATTGCGAGCGATAATTGCTGCCCTACCTTTATTAAAATAATTAAAAGCTTGTGGTGTTTGACTTCCCAACTGCCGCTTAATGTTTTTCGCTACTGTTCCCCCCTGCTGCAAAGCTTCTGGAGCAATTCCCACCAAAGGTTCTCCGTCTTGCTCGACATAAGCAACATCCCCCACAGCATAAACCTGGGGATAATTTGGCAATTCAAGCGTGGATCTTACCTCCACCTTGTTTTTACTAGCTGTGGAGAGATCTTCTTCGGCTGTAGGAAGATTTGCCTGTAATCCTGCCGTCCAAATAATGGTTGAAGTAGTAATACTGGTGTCATCTTCTAGAACGACTCCAGTCGGCGAAGCTTGTTTGACCCGATTGTCAAAATGTACCTTAACTCCACGATCGCGCAGCTGCTTTAAAGTATATTTCTGTAGGTGTTGGGGATAGCTGCCAAGCAGATTCGAGCCTGACTGCAATAAAAATACCTGGGCGCGATTGAGATCTAGCTGGGGATAGTCTTTGGTCAAACAGTCTTGGATAAGCTCCTGCAATGCACCTGCCATCTCTACTCCAGTCGGACCTCCTCCCACAATTACAAAGGTCAATAATTGCTCCTGTTTAACAGGATCGTCACTACTTTTTACTGCCTGCTCGAAACAATTAAATAGATGGTTGCGTAAAGCGATCGCATCTTTTAAAGTTCTCAGGGGAAAAGCTGATTGAGGCGCGCCTGATACCTGAAGAAAATTAGCCTGACTGCCTGTAGAAAGAACTAGGTAATCGTAGGCAATTGACTGGCAATCGCAAATTACGGTTTTGTTCTCAAAATCAACCCGCTGCACTTCCGCCATCAAAAAACGAGCATTATTAACCTTCCGCAGTGCTTTGCGTAGAGGATAGGCAATCAGCTGAGGCTCGATAAAACCCGTTGCTACCTGATAGAGCATGGGAACAAAAGTATGATAGTTGTGGCGATCGATTATCAATACTTCTGCGTCAATATCTGCCAGACGTTTCAAGGCTCTCAAACCAGCAAAACCCGCCCCAACAATGACAATTCTTGGTCTCGAACTTGCGTTTCCTAAATGGCGTTTTTTTTTCCATCAACGCTCAAAGCTCCCGAACCAGCATAAATTACCATCAACAGTCCGCCGATCAAACCAATGTTTTTGAGGAAGGCGTTCCATTCACCAGGATCGGCAATGGGATTGTGAAACATCAAAGAAGCAGGTATCAAAAAAATAATGAGTAAGATCGAGCCAATTTTGGTTTTAAAACCCAGAAGTAAAGAAATAGCTCCTAGAAGTTGAAAAAATACCGTCCCTGCTGCTAATAATCCAGGTAGGGGCAATCCTTGACTGCCAATCAGTTCGACAAAACCACCAAAGCCTGTCAGATGACTTATTCCTGCTTTTAAAAAAATTAAACTAAGACAAATTCTTGCCGCTAATGCTGTGTATTCCATAGGAACAATTAATACTAGTAATTTTGTTAACAATCATAAATCTCGACTGTGCGATCGAATATCTTTCTGGGGGAAGAAAAATGCTAAATATATCTGGCTTTTCTCATACGTTATGAAGTGTAAAATTAAAACCTGGTTTTTGTTAGTTGTCCCTAAAGGGATACCGCTACGCATATTAGTTGTTGGTTGTTAGTAGGGTGTACCTCACGAGTTTGAGAATTGCTATGTTTTGAATTATTTGCAATATTTACTCTGTTAGAGTCCATTTTAAAATTTATCAACATTTCTCGTCTCAGTCTTTCAAATTCTTGTACAAATTTGTCAGATCTTGCTGGCTGTAAACTAATAACTAACTATTAACTATCGACAATGAATTTGAAAATACGCGATCGCACTTTTAATTGGGGAGAAAGAACCTATCTTATGGGCATCCTCAACGTGACCCCTGATAGCTTTAGTGATGGTGGGGAGTTCGATAACCTAGAAAATGCTTTATCCAAAGCCAGATATATGACGAGCAATGGCGTTGATATCATCGATATTGGCGGCGAATCTACCCGTCCCAATGCTGCAGCGGTAGGCGTTGAAGAAGAACTGGATCGCGTCATCCCCATAATTCAAAAAATACGTCAAGAATCTAATATACCCATCTCCATCGACACTACCAAAGCAGCCGTCGCCAAACAAGCGATCGCCGCAGGAGCAGATATTGTCAACGATATATCGGGGGGAACTTTTGACGAGGCAATGTTCCCTGCGACAGCCAAGCTAAATGTACCGATTATTTTGATGCACATTCGCGGTAATCCCAAAACCATGCAGAGCTTGACCGATTACCAAGACGTAGTACAAGATGTGGCAAAATTTTTAACAGCCCAAACCGAAAAAGCGATCGCCTGTGGTATTGATAAATCAAATATCATTATCGATCCAGGAATCGGCTTTGCTAAAACTGCCAGTCAAAGTCTCGAACTGCTGCAACGCCTCGATGAATTGAAAATGTTAGACTTACCCATGTTAGTAGGAGTCTCTCGCAAAAGTTTTATGCGCCCTATTCTAAACAAAGACAATGCTAAGGATCGCGTTTGGGGTACAGCCGCCGCTTGTTCTAGTGCGATCGCTCGTGGTACGGATATTCTGCGGGTTCATGACGTAGCCGAAATGTACGATATATGCCGAGTTGCCGATGCGATCGAACGCAATTTTATTAGAGAATAAATAAAATTAATTCTGAAATCAGCACTCATTACTCACGAGCCAATTAATTCCCTAATTCTGCAAACAAACAAACTACGATCTATGAGCGATCCAGATTATCCCAATATTGTCCTAGCTTTTGTCTATCGCGATTTTAAAATTCAGATTGCTAGAGATGAATGGCAAGGACGAGATTTTTATACGGCTTGGGCGGAATATAGCTTGGGTAGTGCGGTGGCAGTGCCTTTTGCTATGACTACTAAGCTGGCGATTAGAAATGCCAAACGCTGGGTAGATCGAAGAATTAGTAGTTAGCAAATAGTAAGAAGACTTAGCTTGTTTGGGTACTTTCAGCTATCCAGTTTAAATAAGATGAAGAGCCACTCAGTAAGGGTAAGGCAATAATTTCGGGAACATCATAGCTGTGAATTAACTTTACCTTACTTGCCAATTCCTCAAAAAGATCCAGACGAGTTTTGATCAACAGTTGCCATTCGCGATCGCGATTTATTTTTCCTGACCAAGTATAAAAAGATTCGACTGGCATTATATTGATGCAAGCTGCTAGTTTCTCTGTCAGAAGAACGGTGGCTATTTCTTGTCCCTGTGCTTCAGAATCAACAGTTACCATCACCAAACAAAAAGAAGAGGCATCTTGTACAGTCATAAATTGAGATCGAATAAATGAATTTAAGTTCAATATAGAATACTTAATAAGTAGACCGACATGATTAAACTTAACTATATACAAAAAAAATAAATCACTTAAATACTTTTGACTTTTGACTTTTGACTTCCTACCATCACATTTAACTTTAATCGTCCCTACCTACTTACCATTCTCCCTCTTTCTCTGAAAAACACCTGTTTTTCTGCAAACTTAACCAATATTTATTAGGCTAATTAGTAGCGAATGATAATTAAACTTACTCCAGTCTTTAAAAAGCGGTTATGGTAGAGCAGATTAAGTCTCAGTATTCTCTCTCTTGGATTTCAACAATTGCCGAAATTCCCCAAACTGCCTGGGATGAATTAGCAAAACCTCTCAATACTCCCTTTCTAGAATGGGAATGGCTTAACAATATTGAAACTTCTGGTAGCGTTGGTTCTCGTACTGGCTGGCAGCCCTGTCATTTAGCCGTATGGCACAATAATCAGTTAATTGGCGCAGCACCCCTATACATAAAAGGTCACAGCTACGGTGAATTTGTCTTCGATCATCAGTGGGCAGATCTATCTCATCGACTGGGTATCGAATATTATCCCAAGCTTCTGGGTATGACTCCGTTTACTCCTGCAGTGGGCTATCGCTTTTTGATTGCACCAGGAGAAGATGAGGAAAAGATTACTGAGATTATGGTAGCGGCGATTGATAATTTTTGCGATCGCAACCGTCTTTCTGGCTGCAATTTTTTATTTGTCGATCCTGACTGGCGGGAACTAATGGAAAATCTTGGTTTTCATAGCTGGCTGCATCATGGTTATATTTGGCAAAACAATAACTTTGATAGTTTTGACGACTATCTCAAGATGTTTAATACCAAACAGCGCAAAAATATTAAGCAGGAAAGAAAAGCAGTAGCAAAAGCAGGCTTACAGGTCAAAACCTACGTTGGGGAAGAAATTCCCCGACATCTGTATCCTGAAATTTATCGTTTTTATAATAGTACCTGCAATAAATTTTACTGGGGCAGCAAGTACCTAACCCGTAAGTTTTTCCAACAGCTTTACCCCAACTATAGCGATCGCGTTTTATTAGTAGCAGCATATACTGAATATGACGATCGCACTCCCGTAGGCATGTCTTTTTGTCTTCATAAAGGTGAAAATCTCTACGGACGTTATTGGGGTTGCGAATCAGAATATGACTGTTTGCACTTTGAAGCCTGCTATTACAAACCGATTGAATGGGCGATCGCCAACGGTATCAAAATGTACGATCCTGGCGCGGGAGGCAGACACAAAAAAAGACGTGGTTTTCCTGCTACTCCCAATCATAGCCTACATCGTTTTTATAATCGTCGTATGAGCCACATTCTGGACAATTACATTGGCGAGGTCAATCGCATGGAAGCAGAGGAAATAGAGGCGATTAATAACAATTTGCCTTTTAATAAACAAGAAATCGATTTTAATTTGAATTAGCAATGAATATCATAGGTCAGCAAAATTTAATATGACAAGCGTACCGATCTAAGTCCGCATTGTCATATCAAATAGTATTCAACTGAAAAAGTCAAAACTTTAATTTAACCGCTGTTTGACAATGCTGATAGCTTGACTTACCTTGTCAGGAAATACTACTACCAGATTATTGCTTTCAGCTCGATTTAGAGCTGTATTAATAGCATCGGTTTCACGCAAAATAATTTCGTAGGCTATGTTGGGATTTTCCTGGCAAATTCCTTTGCCAATCAGATCGGCAACCTCTCCTGGTTTTCTGCCTCTGGGATCTTCATCTTCTTTGATGACAATGCGATCAAATATACGAGCAGAAATATTGCCCAATAAAATCAGATCTTCGTCACGGCGATCGCCAGGTCCGCCAATAACGCCAATCCTGCTACCCTGCCAGTTTTTAACAAAATCACCCACTGCCATATATCCATGGGGATTGTGTGCATAGTCGATTAAAGCGTGATAGTCTCCCAGGTTAAACAGATTCATCCGCCCTGGAATTTGTTCTGCCGAAACGGTAAAGGTGCGCACTCCACGGCGAATATCTTCGATATCGACTCCCTGGGCAAATGCCGCCAGACAGCTTGCCAAAGCATTGGCAATCATAAAGGGTGCCATTCCTCCCATGGTCATGGGGATGTTAATTGCCTTCTCCACCCGCAACGTCCACTTTCCTTCGAGAATTGATATATAGCCATTTTCATAGATCGCCGCCAAACCATTACGGCGAGAATGCTCGATTATGATGGGGTTATCGGGATTCATCGAGAAATAAGCTACCTTGCAGTTAACCTTTTCTGCCATTGCTGCCACTAGAGGATCGTCTGCATTGAGTATGGCGTAGCCATCGGCTTTGACTGCCTCAGCAACTACCCCTTTAAGTTTTGCCATCTGTTCGATTGTGTCGATTCCCCCTAAGCCTAAATGATCGGCAGCAACGTTTAAAACCACCCCAATATCGCAGTTTTCAAAAGCCAGTCCCGAGCGCAATATTCCCCCTCTAGCAGTTTCTAACACCGCAACTTCTACGGTAGGATCGCGAAGAATCGCCCCCGCACTATAAGGACCTGTATTGTCTCCTTTCTCGACTAAGTATTCTTGAATATATATTCCATCCGTAGCAGTAAACCCTACTACTTTGCCTGTCTGACGGTAGATATGGGCTGTGAGGCGAGTAGTAGTAGTTTTACCATTTGTACCTGTAATTGCCACAATCGGGATACTGCTGGGCGCATTATTGGGAAACAGCATTTCTAACACGGATGCACCTACATTTCTGGGCAATCCATCGCTGGGGGCTGCATGCATTCTAAAGCCAGGGGCGGCATTCACTTCTACAATTACGCCCCCCGTTTCTCTGATGGGCTTGCTAATGTCGGAAGTAACGATATCAATTCCAGCAATGTCCAGACCAATTATCTTTGCTACTCTTTCTGCCAACCATCGATTTTCGGCATGAATTTCATCCGTGCGATCAATCGCTACCCCTCCCGTACTCAAGTTGGCTGTAGCTCGAAGATAAGCAATTTGTTGCGGTGGCAATACGGTACTCAAATCGTAACCCTGTTTTTCTAAAACCGACCTAGATGTCTTATCCACCGTAATCTTGGTCAAGACATTATCGTGTCCGTCACCGCGTTTGGGATCTTGATTGGTAATTCTAATTAGCTCTTCGATCGAAGATTTGCCATCGCCGACTACATGAGCGGGCACTCGTTCTGCTACTGCCACCACCTTACTGTCAATTACTAGGACGCGATGATCGTTGCCTTGATAGTACCGTTCGACAATAATTGATCGCGACTTTGATGCCTTGCTGGCTAAATCATATGCTGTTTCCGCTTCTAAAAAACTATTGATATTAATCGTAATTCCGCGACCGTGATTGCCATCTAAAGGTTTGATCACGATTGGATAACCGCCGATATCTTCAATCGCCTGCTCTAGTTCATCTAAGTACTCAATTACCGTACCTCTGGGCACGGGTACTCCTGCATTTTCCAATATAGTTTTGGTGCCTTCTTTATCACAGGCTAGCTCTACTCCCAAAATACTGGTTTTGTTGCTTAGGGTTGCTTGAATGCGCTTTTGATTTGCCCCATAACCTAGCTGTAGCATAGCTCTGGCACTCAACCACATCCAGGGAATTTTGCGGGCTTCTGCCTCTTTAATTATGGTCTCAGTCGAAGGACCCAGAGCCGTATTGGCACGCAGCTCTCTTAAGTCACTTAAATCTTGTTCTAATTCACGAGGGGGATAAGTACCCGTATCGACAATTGATTTGCACAATCTCACTGCAGCTCTACCAGCATAACGACCCGCTTGTTCTTCTTTATACTCAAAAACGACGTTGAACACACCAGGAGTCGAAGTTTCTCTCGCACGTCCAAAGCCCACAGGCATACCTGCCATCTCCTGCAGTTCTAAAGCCACATGCTCGACAATGTGCCCCATCAACGTGCCTTCCTTGACTCTTTCCAAGAATCCGCCGTGATAACCGCGAGAGCATTGATGTTCGATCAAGCTAGGTAAGACCTTTACCAAACCATCGTAAAATCCGTTTAACTCGTTAGAGGGCTTTTCAGCTAACTCTTCTAAGTCCAACAACATCAGAATTAGTTTATTACGTCGGATGCTCCAGTAATTAGGTCCACGAAGAGTTTGGGTTTTCAGAATTCTCATTTTGGTTTGTTTTTCTGAGATTTTGGCGATACCAAAATAGTTAGATCGGCTACAGTATCATCTCGTTTTTTCCAACAGACAAACTGTTCTCTGTGAACAATTCAACCACTACTTAATTAATATATTCTGGGAAAAAGAACGATTTTACTTGGTTAGAGGAAGATGCTCCTTGAGGTCATAGCGATCGCCATAACCCAAAATATGCAACTTTAAGTTGTGCATGCTCAAGGGCTGATTTCCATGAGCATCTCTTTCATTGGTGTGGGTCATCTCACTAGCATCGACAATAGTTACTACTCCTCGACCGATCACTTCAATCGAGCCATCGCTCTCAAACATGGCGCAGGTATCTTCATCAATACCGATTCCCAACAGTTCGGGATGACCTGCGATTGCGCTCAGCAATCGAGCCAAACGATTGCGATTGTAAAAATGCTGATCTACCAAGACCTCGGGAATAATACCAAAACCCACAGCCATATCGACTAGAGAACGATTAGGCGATTCGGCACTGCTTCCTCCTGAAATCATATGATGCCCCATGACTGCCGCTCCCGCACTAGTACCAGCAAGGCTAATTTCCCTTCTCTGCGCTCTTTCCACAATTCGATTCATTAAGGGAGTGTCTGCTAACAAGCCACACAAACGTAGCTGATCTCCTCCAGTCATAAACACACCAGTACAGTTCTCAACAAAATCTAAATAGGCTGGGTCATTTGCCCCAGAACGGTCTCGAACGTCTAATACTTTAATTTCTTTAGCGCCCATATCGCTAAAAATACGATAGTATCGCTCTCCAATTAGACTAGGTTCTCTGGAAGCACAGGGTACAATACCAATAATGGCATCAGTGCTTCTTGAACGATTAAAAAATGTTTGAAGGATTTCTTTGCCGTGTACTTTGTCTTCGGCTCCTCCGATAATAAGAATAGCGTTTTTAGTCAATGTTGAAGATTCGCTAGATTGATGTTTGACTTCGGTGTTGATCATAATGTGACTTGACGAGCAGGAGAGCAGTATTTCGCCATTACTGATGTTAGCGACACAAGAAGTTGACTGCTGTGTCAAAAACTACCTAAACTCCTAAAGGTCATTCGAGCTAATGTTTTACTTTTGAATTTTATTTGAGTTTGTTGTCGTGCGCTTTGATATTATCACTCTTTTCCCCGACTTTTTTACCTCTCCCCTGAATTGTAGTTTACTCGGAAAAGCGATCGCTAAAGAAATTGCTACAGTAAATTTGGTCGATCCAAGGGAGTTTACTAAAGATAAGCACCGTAAGGTAGATGATATTACATATGGTGGTGGAGTGGGAATGCTGCTTAAGCCAGATCCCATATTTGCAGCAGTAGAGTCTTTGCCTCTATTATCCCAGCGAGAGATTATTCTAGTTACTCCCCAAGGAGAGCGTCTTAGTCAGCCCTTGCTCAAAGATTTAGCTGCCAATTATCAACAGCTAGTTATCATCTGCGGTCATTATGAGGGAGTCGATGAAAGAATCAGACAAAACCTGGTAACAAAGGAAATTTCTTTGGGGGATTTTGTGTTGACTTGCGGAGAAATTCCCGCTCTTACCTTAATTAATGGTGTCACTAGACTGCTGCCTGGAACAGTAGGTAAAGTCGAATCTCTCAAACAGGAGAGTTTTGAAACAGAATTGCTCGATTATCCTCAATATACTCGTCCTGCTATATTTCGGGAATGGGAAGTTCCAGAAGTGTTGCGATCGGGAAATCACAAGCTGATCGACGAATGGCGCAGACAAAAGCAGATCGAACGTACTCGCGATCGCCGTCCAGACTTGTTGGCAAAATGGAAAGCGATCGAGGAGAGCAATATTAAGGAAGACTTGTAAAAGTTTTACTCAAGAAAAAGGCTCTACAATACAAAGAATATAGAGCCTAGCAAATTATGTTATGAACTGAATGCTACTACAAAACGAATATTTTTTCATTGAAAGATAGCGGTAACTTTCAACCGTTTAAATTTGCAGATTAACTTATTATCTTGCCTATAGAACCCATTTGAGATCTTCATAAAAGAGTGTAATGAGCGAAAAATGCTATACAGCAGTAGCTTAACAGACGAAGAATGGGAAGTAATAAAACCTCTGTTGCCCAAGAAAAAAAGAACAAGACCACCAAAATGGAGTAAACGAGATATTCTCAACAGTATTTTGTATCAGCT
>JBCDCO010000064.1:0-21731 GCA_039181635.1 Cyanobacteria bacterium P01_G01_bin.19
AGGTGGAGATATTACAATAAGTTCCGATGGTATTGTTCTTTTAGACAATAGCGATATTACAGCTAATGCTGTAGAGGGACAGGGGGGGAATATTCAAATTACGACTCAAGGGATTTTTCAAGAACCCGACAGCGAGATTACTGCTGCTTCAGAGCTAGGTATCGATGGCACGGTGACATTTAACACCCCCGAAGTTGACCCTGCATCTGGTATTTTTGAACTACCTGATATTCCGATTGATGCCGATGCTATTCTGGCTCAAGATCTATGTAAATTGGAAGACGAAAAGATTGCCAAGGGTAGCTCTTTTGTGATTACGGGGCGGGGTGGCTTAGTCCCTACTTCGACTGGTTCTTTAGAAAATCGCGATCGCCTCGTTGATTGGGCAAGTCGTGACGAGCTAAAAGTTAGTAATAATGGCACAGTAGGCATACGCCAACGCGAAGAAGATAGCACAGATGAAAGTTATCCTGAAATTAAACAGTCTCAGGGGTTAGTAGTAGCAGCAGATGGTAGTACTTGGTTAACTGCTAACGCACCAAAATCGAGATCTCAAACCACAGGAATAAGCCATCCAAATTGTCTAACTATAGAATAAGAACCTCACCAATAGTTGGAGTTTATCAGCTTAAAAGTAAATGATTGTAACAAATTGCAGCATATCTAGCTGTAGCCCTGATAGGTCAATAGTTCGAGAATATCGTTCTTTGAGAAAGTGTGCTAGTTAGGGTAGGCACACTTTCTCTCAATCCAGATTGTTGCAATAATAGCTAGGAATGCCAGTGGGTTTAAAATTGATGGCAAATAAATGTAAACTCAATCAAAGTTACATTGATAGATTAAAAGTAATTAGAATACTTTTAATTTCCCCAATTTATTTACTACTAATAATTGACCTGGTTAAAGCTCAAGACACTCCACCACCTACTATCCCTCTACCGCCTCAACCTCAACCAGCAGAACCAGAAACTCTCCCTCCCCTAGAGGAAATACTCCCCGAATTGGAAGAGAAACCCCCACCAGATGATTCTGATATCATAAAAGACTTTACCAACACAGTTTTTGTCAGAAAATTTGAGATTGTTGGCAGTACAGTCTTTACCCCCGAAGAATTAGCCCAGGTACTAAAACCCTATACATTACGTCGTCTTTCCTTTACAGACATCTTGGCTGCACAAAGAGCAATCGATCGCCTGTATTTTAAAAATGGTTATATTACATCGGGAACGTTTCTACCTCCTCAAAAATTAGAATCTGGCATCGTTACTGTTGAAGTTATTGAAGGAACAGTAGAAGCAATTAATATTCAAGGTTTAGACAGATTAAATTCTGGTTATGTTCGCAGTCGTCTTAATATTGCCACCAATGCGCCTTTAAATAAGGATAAGCTGCTCAACGCCTTGCAACTATTACAAATAGACCCTCTAATTGAAAATTTAGCAGCAGAATTAACCGCAGGTACAAGACCTGGCAGTAGTATTTTAGAACTTAGTCTGCAAGAAGCAGATCCTTTCGATTTAATTCTTAGTTTTGATAACTATCGCGCCCCTAGTGTGGGAACAGATCGCAGAGGCATAAGCATTACCCATCGTAACTTAGTTGGCTTGGGCGATCGCTTTAGTGTTGGCTATCTGAATACGGATGGTAGTAACTCCCTAAACGATCTTAACTATACCGTTCCCTTTAATCCTTACAACGGCACATTCAATTTTCGCCTGAGCTATACCGAGAGCGAAATTATTACCTCACCCTTTGATCGCTTTGACATTGAATCTGAAAACACTAATTACGAATTTACCTATCGTCAACCTGTCTTACAAAAACCAACTCAAAATGTAGCTATCGGCTTAACTTTTGCCAGAAACAATTCAGCAATTACCTTAGATGGACAACCCGAACAATTATCGCGAGGGGCTGAGGCTGATGGCGAGACGAATATCAGTGTGCTGCGTTTTTTCCAAGAATATACCAAACGGGATGCTAACCAAGTCCTCGCTTTACTGTCTCAGTTTAGTTTGGGTATCGATGTTTTTGATGCAACTATCAATGGTGCTAATCAACCTGATAGCAAGTTTTTAGCCTGGCGAGGGCAGGCTCAATATCTCCAGCTTCTTAACTCCGATCTTACTTTACTACTGCGGTCAGATTTTCAAGTAGCTAACCAAGGTTTAGTACCTACAGAACAATTTAGTCTAGGAGGTGGTTTAAGCGTGAGGGGTTATCGTCAGGATGCCTTATTAGGGGATAATGGCTGGTTTAACTCCGCAGAAATTAGAGCTACTGTACTTCGTATGCCCCAATGGCAAAGCAGTTTACAACTTACTCCTTTTATTGACTTTGGTAAGGTGTGGAATTCTGATGATCTAACTTTTGATACTAATACTCTAGTCTCCACAGGTATTGGTTTACGCTTACAGATCGGGGATTATTTTGCCTCCCGTTTAGATTGGGGAATTCCTTTAGTAGATTTGGAAACAGAAGGTGATAGCTTGCAGGAAAATGGAGTTTATTTTTCTTTGGAAGTTAAACCGTTTTAATTGGATAGTAGGTGGCAGGTAGTAAATTGTGAATAGATTAAATAGATTATTAATATTTTTGGTTAGCGCGATCGCCTTAGTTTTGTGGTTACAACAGCCAATGATTGTCTCGGCTACTAACGAGCAACCAATTCAGGTTATCGAGCAAAAGGCAGAACAACTTTATCAACAACAGAGATACATAGATGCGATCGCTTTATTGAAAACTGCAATCAAACAGTATCAAAAACGAGGAGATCGGGTGGGAAGCGCGATCGCCAATCGTAATCTGGCTTTAATTTATCAGAGGTTGGGAGAATGGAAACAAGCAGTAACCACTATTGCTCAAGCAGAAAAGATAATTAGCGCTATTGATGAACCAGCTAAAAGTCAGTTGTTAGCTCAAATTTTAGAAGCCAAAGGACAGATAGAATTATCTTTAGGGCGAGGGCAAAATGCCTTAGAAACCTGGCAACAAGCTACCTCTATTTATGCAGAACAAGGAGATCTTACAGGCGTAACTAGGGGGCAAATCTATCAAGCTAATGCCCTACAGGCATTGGGTTTATATTCTCAAAGTCTGAAAACTCTCACCGCCACAAATGATCGACTAAAAAATGAACCAGATACTTTAATTAAAGCTCAGGCATTGCTGAATATTGGCAATGTTTTGAATCGAGTCGGTAAATATAAAACCGCTAACACCACTTTAAAATCAGCTTTTGCCCTGGCTCAAAAACTCAACAACAAGCTAACTATGGCTGATATTTTGCTTGGTTTGGGGAATAACGCCAGATTTCAAGCTCAACCCGAACAAGCACTAAGTTTTTATCAACGGGCAATTAATATTGCACCTCAACCAGATATTCAGTTAAGAGGAAAGTTAGAACGACTCAATGTTTTGATTAGCTTAGAAGAAAAATTAACTGCCTCTAATTTAGTCTCGGAAATTCAACAGCTTTTAGCTCAACTTCCCCCAACTCAAAATAAGATCCAAGGACAAATAAGCTTAGCACGTCATCTAATTGAATTAAATACCGCACCGAGACAAATAGCTCAATTGCTAGTGAATAGCATCGAACAATCTAAAACCTTAAATATTACCAGAACTGAAGCCGATGCTTTGGGAGTTTTAGGCAATCTCTACGAACGCCATCAACAATGGCAGTCAGCAGCGCAAATAACAGAACGGGCTTTAGTCAAGGCTCAAAGTGTTAATGCTTCAGAATTAACCTATCAATGGCAATGGCAGTTGGGCAGAATACTAAAAGCTCAAGGAGACACAGAAAGGGCGATCGCATCCTATACTCTAGCAACCGAGAGCCTTCAAGGTTTGAGAAGCGATCTAATAGCAATTAGCTCGGACGTACAATATTCTTTTCGTGAAGAAATCGAGCCAGTTTATCGAGAATTGGCAGCACTACTATTACAGCCAGATGCCAGCCAAGCAGATCTCAATCAAGCCAGACAGATAATCGAATCATTACAGGTAGCCGAATTAGATAATTTTTTCCGTGATGCTTGTTTAGATGCCGAACCCAAACAAATCGACCGCCTAGACCCTACGGCAGCAATTATTTATACTATTATTTTAGGCGATCGCCTGGAAGTTGTCGCTGCAATTCCCGGTCAACCTTTACGCCATTATGCCAACAACCTACCACCATCGGAAATCGAGCTGGTTATCACTTCTGCCAACAGTCAACTAAGTTTCCCACGTAGACTTAATTTATCACTGTTTCAACAGGCTTATGATTGGCTGATTCGTCCCCTAGAAGAAGAATTAAACGCCAATAAGATTAAAACACTAGTCTTTGTTCCCGACGGGGTTTTGCGTAACCTTCCCCCTGCTACCCTACACGATGGTAAACAATATCTAATCGAAAAATACAGTATAGCGATCGCACCTAGTTTACAGCTTACCGAGTTACAAACTAGAGAGAAAAAGCATCAAGATATACTATTAGCAGGTCTTTCAGAGTCTCGCCAAGGTTTTTCTAGCTTGCCTGGAGTTAAACAAGAAATTGAACAGATTGAGCCTTTATTTGCCTCTAACGTCTTACTGAACGATAGTTTTACCAAACTCAACTTTAATCGTTCTGCCAATCAAACTCCTTTTTGGATAGTTCATTTAGCAACTCATGGTCAATTTAGCTCTAAAGCCGAAGATACCTTTGTCTTAACTTGGGATAATCGGATTAATATCGACGAGTTAAGTCGTCTGCTGCGGGGAGATAGTAAACAACTGCGTCCGATTGAACTGCTAGTACTTAGTGCTTGCGAGACAGCTACAGGCGATCGCCTGGCTACTTTAGGATTAGCGGGGATTGCCGTTCGTGCGGGAGCGCGTAGTACAGTGGCATCTTTATGGGCAGTAAGCGATTTGGCAACTGTAACCCTAATGACTAATTTCTATCAAGAATTAGCTAAGGAAAAGGTATCCAAAGCCGAAGCACTACGCCAAGCTCAAATATTAACTTTAAAAGACGATGCTTTTTCTCATCCTTTTTTCTGGTCGGCATTTATTTTAGTGGGAAATTGGCAATAAACAACTCAAGATTGTTTTTGTCTCTTTTATTTTGATAGAGAGTAGCTGTTCTTTCTGCCAATCTGTACATCCAAAATAGATAGCTCAATTGCGGACTTTTGTTGAATCAAATCCTGCCATCCTAACTCAGACAGTAACTGATTCCATGCCGTTTCTATCTGAATGTTATTTGGTTTAGCTATACGGCGTTGCGCCAGCTGAGTTAAGGCATCATATAAAAGATTGTGTTTTAAGTAAACCGTATGTTTTTCCCCTTCAGAAGCAGCAGCTAATTGGTTTTGTAAATTAGATTGTGACGCTACACGAGTTATCCATCCTGACAAAGCAATCGCTGACTCTTGATTTTTTCCAGCACAATCAACTTCAAGACTCCAGGCGTAGTTAACTTCAGGAGAAAGAGCGTATTGTTTTTCTTGGGGTAAATTAATTCCTGTTATTCCCGTTTTGGTTTTGTTAATAACGCGATCATATATCTTCTTGCCTGTTTCTAGCTCTGTAACTTCAAACTCGATCCGATCTACTTTATTCATACTGGTGGGAATGTGAAACCAGAAAGTTGGATAAGCAGATAAAGTAAATTCTCGATTTCTGTTTCCCAGTAAATAAGCGATTTTACCTCGATCAACACCACATAAGCTATTTCTATGCCGATTTTCTCTAGTCCCTCCCGCCGAAAAATCCTCTTCAGGCGAACCTGTATTTGGTGCTGGTGGTAATCTATTATTGTTACTACTTTTTTTTTCTTTAGTATTTCCAGGTAAGGAAATTGAAAGTATCGCTACTAACGAAATAAGAGACAAGATTAACCAATGTTTTCTTTGCCATTGGCTTTTAAAGCCAGCTTTTTTGATAAACATTTTTCTCCCAATCTAGAAATAAAGGTCTAGTAGAAATAAACAATATTAGGTTGAATTAACTGTATAATACCAGTTAAATTTCTTTAAAATACAACTAAAAAAAATATTAATTTTTGTAATAAATTGCGCAATGTTTACTTTTTAAAGAGAAAAGTAATTATTAAAACATGGTAAAAAAAGCATAAGTAAATAAATACTTAAAATCAGTAAGTCTTTGAGTCTAGCTCCAGACTATATGAAAATCACCAACACCTTAACCCAGCTTGTCAAAGAAGCCTGCAAATATCCTCATGGAAGTAGCCAACGCCAGAAAAAATTAACACAGATTATTAGATTAGTTAATCATAAATTATGGAAAGAAAACGCTACCTATTATGAAGATGCTTTGCAGGAGACTTGGATTTATTTTTGTCAAAATATCTGTGAAGGAAAAACTGCTAAACCTTACGATCCAAATCAAGCTAGCGTTGTTACCTGGCTAAACAATTATTTGAAATGGCGATTAAAAGATGGCTATATCAAAATAGAAAAGCAAAAAAAGCAAACTACATCAGTGCGACTAGATGAAAGTAACAAAATCATCGATCCAGTAGATATTTTACCTGCCAAACCAGAGATTCCTAATATCTTGGAAGAAATCGAAAAGTGGGTATTGACAGATCCCGAACATAAGTTACGGCAAATACATTTAGATAATCATCCACAAATTACTTGCCAAGTTTTGATTTTGAAGAGATTACCACCAGAAACACCATGGAAAACTTTAGCAGCAGAATATGCAATCTCAGCAGGCACGTTGAGTAGCTTTTATCAACGTAGGTGTAAGCCTCTGTTACGAGAATTTAGTAAATCTCAAGGGTATATATAAACAAAGTCAGATTGATTATGATTGATAATTTTCAAGACCTAGAAAATATTGCTGTTCCCTTGCCTATTACTTCAGAAAATAGACAAATAGCTTACAATTTTGCTGCCGAGCAAGCTACTAAGCAAAAAAGCGAACAGGTTTTATATAATACTTTAGCAGTATTAACAGTGCAAAATTATCTACAAATGTTAGGCATTGCCACAGATTTACAGAGTAGTGATAGCTGGAATCCCGTTATGCGAGCGTATGATAATGTAGCAGATCTAAACATTTTGAATTTGGGTAAGCTCGAATGTCGTCCTGTTCAAGTTTCTGATACTAGCTGTTATATTCCCATGGAAGTCTGGAATTTACGTCTTGGTTATGTAGTGGTGAAAATTAATGACTCTTTAAAAGAAGCTTCGCTTTTAGGATTTGTGCCAGAGGTAACAAGTGAAGAGTTATCTATTTCCACTTTAAGACCAGTTGAAGCATTAATCGATCGTCTTCATGATATTAAAGCCTCAACTATTAATTCTGCTGTGGTTAGGCTTGAGCAATGGTTTAATAATATTTTTACTCCTAGTTGGTCAACAGTAGAAAGTCTTTTAAATCCAGAACAGCTAACAACTGCTTGGAGCTTTAGAAATGCTGAATTTTCTCCAAAAAACACCTCAGAATCAGAGTCAATTAAAAATAATATTCAAAGAGCTAAATTAATCGATTTAGGAATTCAATTGGGAGATCGCCAGGTAGTATTGTTAGTAGAAATAACTTCTGAGGACAGCGAAAGTATTGCTGTTACTTTACAAGTACATCCCAAACCCCAAAATGTATACTTACCCGAAACACTGATGTTAAAAGTTATTGAATCATCAGGAGAAGTTTTTATGCAGGCTCAAGCTAGAAGTCAGGATAACTTTATTCAACTGCAATTTAGCGGACAACCCCAAGAACGTTTTACAGTAAAAATTGTTTTGGATAATGCCGAACTTACAGAAGAATTTCAGCTTTGAAATATTTGTTGTTTATCTAAATTTAACTCTCTTAATTTAATGTTTAATAATTAACAGCTCATGTCTGTATATGTAGTTTCTTTAAAAATTGGAGAAGGAAGTTTTGATACAGGTTTTTCGGTCACTCTGCAAATTCGTCAACAAGGTTTACCTTCTGAATTAGAAATTGATGGAGGACTGCCAGCAGCTCCCCATATTCCTCAACAATATAGCTTATGGCAAACAGCTTACTTGGGTTTAGGCTTATCAACCAGACTAGAATCAAATAAGGCATTTATTTCTAATTATTCTCGTTCGGAAAATTGCGATTGCGCTGCCACCCAGCTATTAATTAGCATCAATAATTGGCTTGATGCTAATTCTTTCCGCCATCTTAAAGAAAGATTTTTATCAAGATTAAATCCTATTGATGAAATTAGAATTCTCATTCAAACAGAAAATATACAGCTCCAATGTTTGCCTTGGCATTTAGTTGATTGGTTTGAGTCTTATACCAAAGCAGAAATAGCTATTTGTAAACCTACATTCGAAAAGTCAAAGCAGAACGTAATCAATTTAAAACCTCAAGTTAGAATTTTAACAATTGTTGGTAACAATCAGGGAATAGATACCAGTCGCGATCGCCATATTTTAGAAAAGTTACCGAATAGTTCTATAACCTTATTAACCAATACAACCAGGCAGGAAATAACCGAACAGCTATGGAACGATAAAGGATGGGATATTTTCTTTTTTGCAGGTCATAGTAATAGCGATCGCCATAAAAAAACGGGCTGTATTCAAATCAATCAACAAGACAGATTAACCACTAAAGAATTAAAATATGCTCTCACCAAAGCGGTAGCAGAAGGTTTAAAAATTGCGATTTTTAATTCCTGTGATGGTTTGGGATTAGCTCGCGAACTGGCGGATCTTAAAATTCCGCAGATTATTGTGATGCGAGAACCAGTACCAGATAAAGTTGCTCAAGAATTTTTGAAATACTTTTTGACTGCTTACGCTAGGGGGAAGAGTTTTTATCTGGCTGTAAGGGAAGCTAGAGCCAAATTACAAGGATTAGAAGATCGCTACCCCTGCGCTACCTGGCTACCTGTAATCGTCCAAAATCCTGCAGAAATACCCCCAGCATGGCAACAGCTATATCAGCAAAAGCCTGTTGCTAAAAATAAAGCAACTAGGCGAGTAAAAATTCCTTGGGTTTTAGCCAGTAGTGCGATAGCAACTGTGGTAATCATTGGTTTGAGATCTTGGGGACTATTACAGAGCTGGGAATTAAAAGCTTTTGACTATCTTAGTCAAAAATTGCCCCCCGAATCAGGCGATCGACGAATGTTAATCATCGGTGCTGACGAACAAGATATTAGCAATAGTAAATATAAATATCCTATTCCCGACCACACTTTAGCAGAGTTAATTAATAAATTACAACAACATCAACCAGCAGTTATCGGTATTGATATATTTCGCGATTATCCAATCCCCGCTCATAATTTTCACAACAATTTAAAGCTAACAAAATATTGGCAACAACCTAATGTAGTTAGCATTTGCTTAGGAGATAATCTCAATAACAGTGTTGCTCCCCCACCAGATAGCCCCCTTCAACAAGTTGGTTTTGGTAATATTTATGATGATTTGCAAGTAACAAACGGTAGAGACGATAATGTTCGTCGTTATTTACTTTCCCGTAGTGATAATCCCTTAGCTAAAACTTCCTATTGCAATAGCAGCTATTCTTTTGCTTTACAGTTAGTTAGTCATTATTTCCAAAGCCGTAATATTCCCACTACAACCGTTAAAAACAATTGGCAATTTGGTTCGCAAATCATTACCAGATTAGTTAATGGTAGTGCTGGCTATCAAAAATTTGATGATCGCGGTAATCAATTACTTATTTCCTATCGTCGAACTCCCCAACTGGCTCAACAAGTAACTATTAGAGATGTTTTGGAAGAACGAGAAACCTTCGACCCTAGCTGGATTAGAGACCGTATTGTTTTAATTGGGGTCACTGCTAAATCTGTTCCCGACGTTCACGACACGGCAATGGGAGAAATTAGAGGTCTGCATCTTCATGCTCATGTCATAAGTCAACTTGTCAGTGCGGTAGAAGATAATCGTCCGCTGATTTGGTGGTTACCTTTTTGGGGAGATTGGCTGTGGATCGGATTTTGGTCTTTTGGTAGTGGATTAACGATGAGCCTCGGACGAAATCACCGAGAACAAAGTTTGGCAGTTGCTGGTTGTGTAATTGTTTTATCTGGTGTTGGTTGGTTGGTTTTAACTCAAGGTGGATGGCTAGCCTGGATTCCAGGAATTATGGCGATCGCATTTACCGCGACTGGTATTTGGATGGTGATCTCAGTTTTTGGTTATTAAATGTCAATTACGTGGAAGTATCTCTATCGTGCAGTTGACAGTGAAGGTAATACTCTGGACTTTCTTTTGAGTGCCAAACGAGATACCAATGCGGCCAAACGCTTTTTCCTCAAAGTGCTTCAAGGGACTCATATTCAAAAGCCCAGAGTAATCAATGTCGATAAGAATCCTTCCTATCCCCCTGCAATTGAGCAACTAAAGAAGTCTGGCATTTTAGCTGAAGATACCGAACTCAGACAAGTCAAGTACTTGAATAATACGGTTGAGCAGGATCATCGTGGAGTGAAACATTTGATTAATCCTGGCATGAGTTTTGGTTCATTTAATTCAGCCCGAAGAACAATTAAAGGCTATGAAGCGATGAATATAATCCGTAAGGGACAGATTGAGAATTTAGAAAAAGGAGATGTTATGGGACAGATCTCTTTTATCAATCAAATCTTCGGAGTAGCTGCATAAATCTGTTCTTCATCTAGATTTTTGCTGTAATACTCAGATCTTGCACCTAATCAGAGAAAAATCAAAGCCAAGTTCATTTAACCAGGGTCTAACTGTCTCTAACTGAGTCAAGAGAGAGAGAAGTAAAATATGAGGTAGTAGTAAAATTAATGCTTGTTGTGCTGAGGAAAACCAGTCTAAATTCTCAAAATCTCCTAAATATAAATAGACCCAGTATGATAATAAATAAGAAACAAAAGAAAGAATTAACCAGCGATAAACTCCAAGCAAAGTTTTTTGACCAAAACGATGCAAACTAAAACAATGTTTAACAGTTTTGAAGAAGCCTTCAATTTGCCATCTTCTTCTGCCCCATCGAGCGCGCAATGCGTAGCATTGCCAGTCGTCGAAGACGACGATCTGCGCGTATGCGCTGCGTTCTGCCTTTCATGGGTTTGGTAGAAATTACGAAGCGTTGGACTCTTTTTCCATCTCTTTTTAACCAAACCCATGACAAAAAAACAGGAAGATCTAAACCATTCAAATAAACTTGTTGACCTCTCGTCTTAATTAAAGACTGAAGCAAAATTTTTGGTAAATTGGTCAATAATTTTTGTGCAAGCTGAGATGGAGAAGAAGTCCCCTTTCCCCGATAAACTCGAAAACTCCAAGGAAATCGCCAGTTTCCAATGACTAAGTACATAACCACAATATGTAATCCTTTCTTATGGTGATAGACTCGTACCAAGTTCTTCAGGTGAGGAAAATTACCCACTTTTTCTAGTGTTGTTAAATCCAAAATAACTTCTAAAGTTGGTTTTCGTCATTTTTTTCTGTGAGAAAGAATTAAATTTAATATACAAGAACGAACATAACGAATCAAAGAACGAGTTGACCATTTATAATGATTTAAAAAGCGACTAATTGCACTTTCTGATTTGGTTTGGCAATGATGGGGAACTGAGTTAGCTTGTCCTTGAAGAAATAAACCTAAAACAGATTCTAATGTTTCTTGTTGATAAATACTGGGCATTAGTTGTTTTAAGTTTGAGAGTAATTCTTGAGCTTGAGGTAAAATACGATTCATAAAAATAGTTCTCTTTGTCACTAGAGAACTGCTTTGGCAGATTTATTCTACCTAATTATTTAAAAATGTCTAAAAAAGAAAGTGAACTAGAACTAAGTCAAAGAGCAGAGCGTATAAGTGCGACAATCGCTCTTTTACACCAACAAAAGTCTGAAATTGAAGCTTCAGGAGTTGTCGCACCTCCTGGATGTTCTATCGCACGATATCAAGCCAAAGGAACTAAACATCATTACTGGTACTACCAACTCAGAGCTAGTCAAGCTATTTTTCCCAAAACTAATAAGAAGAATGAGTTTTCTCGTTTTCAACATTTAGGAAAAGCAGGAAGTCAGTCACATATAGATGGAGTTTTAGCAGTGATTAGAAGAAGTCAAATTGATGAATTGACTAAAGCCATAGATGGACTAAATGAAAGTTGGTCAGATCTCAATACTTCTCGTTTAAGGATTAAGCAGAGTTAAAAATCGAAAAAGTAAGTTGTTTTGGAGCAGAAGACATTGCTCGGTGAAGAGGTTTTTTAGAAGAGAATTTGGAACGTGGTTTCTTAACTACTCGGGGATTATGCCTGCCTTGTCTGGGAGGAATCTGCTCGGCTAAGATATCTTGAATTAACCGTGAGACAAAAAAGGGATTTGCTCGGAGCTTAAGTCTTGAAAATCAGGAATAGCTCGGCGAATAACTTTGAGAGTGCCAGTAAAACCTAAACGTAAAGGAGAGATGTTAGCGGTATGAGCTGCTTGAAACATCAGAGAACGAATAGCATAGTGACCCAAGAGCCAGCCATAAATTTCTTGGACAACTTCACGAGGTTTCAGAGAACGAATCGGAATTTTACGTCCCAGAAGATGGGTTTTCAGTTCATCGATAGTATTTTCGATTTCCCATCGTTGATGATATTGCTGTGCCAACAGCAGAGCAGGAAACAAAGCTAAATCCATTAAGCTTGTAATCAAACGGTAAGTTTTGACTTCTCCATCAGTCTCAATGGTATATTCAACAACTCGTACTTGAATTGGTATTGCCCCTTTTTTCTTCGATTTGCGGTCAGGATTAATCCAGCTCAAGTAAGAACCATCTTCTAAAACTTTGTGGGCAGGAAATTTGACGTTAGCTGGCACTCTTCCTAAATATTGACATCCTCTGGCTAAGGTGGCGTTAACCATTCGATAGGAATGCAATCCTCTATCCCACATCAGAAGCATCGACTCCTTGACGGAGCGAAGCAGTTTTAAAACTCTGACTCGTTCTCCAATTCGATAAGGACAGATCAAGGCATCTGTAATTAAATGTGTTCCTGCTTCAATTAACAAGACGACGCGAACTTTGGGGAAAGCTGCTCTAGTTCCTTTTCTACTTCCCGGGTATCCAAACACTTTGGCATTAGCTTGACTATCTGGCACATCTAATACCGTTCCATCCACTGCCATAACTCTCAGTCCACCGAGAAACGAACCAGGAGTTTTGACTGTCGCTAGAGGTTTGACAATTGAATGGAATAAACAACTCATTACTTGACATCCTAGTTTTTGCCTTGCTGCGCTGATGCTTGAGCTAATCGGAGTTTTCCAGTATTGACCTCGTTTCGTCCACTGCCTATTTAAACCATTAACTAGATTTTGCAGTACAGTTGCCATTGAGTCTGATGACCATATGCTCATGGCAATTACTAAACAGACTACTAAACTTGCTGGTAATTTCCGTTTTCGTTCTTCAAAGCTATTGCTTTTCTCTAGTGCTTGCTTGATCGCTTCTAAAGCAATTACTGTTTGAATTGCTTGGAACACTTCTTTCGCTTCTACCGAAGGGCTAATTAACAAGAATTCTTTGAGTTGCAATTTTTCTGTCTTCTCTAAATAACTCTTATTTTACTTGATTTTTGGCTTAAACGAGAAGTATTGCCATTTGTACTTGGGATATTCTGATAAAAGGACTTATTCCCGAAGATAAGACTTCCAGTCAGTATTACCAACCCTGTATTGCATAGCCATATCTGTAAATTTTTAGAAGAGATCGCAGCTATTGTAATTCATTGATAGGCATGAGAGTATTTCAATTTTTTGACTTTGCTCCTAATGCTTCTAAAGTGGCTTTTTGAGCATCGCTTAAACCCTCAACTCCTGTAATATCCATTTCTTCATAAGGTCGAGAAGAACGAAGAATATTGACTATCTTAGCTGTCTTAACATTCCAAAGTTTAATCATTCCATCCATACTCGTGCTGGCAAGAATTTGACCATCAGGACTAAATAGCACTGAAGCGATCCAATTATTATGCTCTTCTATAGTTTTGATACATTTACCATCTTCAACCGACCACATTTTAACGCTATTATCTTCACTGCCACTAGCAAGAATTTTACCGTCGGGACTAAATGCTACCGACGAGACAGTATTATCATGTCCCTCAAAAGTTTGTAAGCTTTTAAAATATTCAACATCTTTAACCGACCAAATTTTGATAGTCCGATCTGCGCTGCCACTAGCAAGAGTTTGACCATCAGGACTAAATGCCACTGACCATACCCAATCGCTATGTCCTTCTAGGGTCTTTATTGGTGTATCTTCTCTATTCCAGTTCCAAATTCTGATAGTCCGATCTGTACTGCCGCTAGCGAGAATTTTACCGTCGGGACTAAATGCTATCGAACTAACCCAACTGTCATGCCCTGCTAGGGTTTTGATACATTTACCATCTTTGACCGACCAAATTTTGACAGTTCCATTTTCATTGCCACTAGCTAAAGTTTGACTATTAGGACTAAATGCTAATGTTCTAGCCCAGTTTCCATCTTCTTCAACAATTTTTCGGCATTCACCAGTCATTATTTCCCAAATTTGTATTGTTCGGTCTGGGCTACTACTGGCAACATATTGATTATCAGGACTAAATGCTACTGAATGCACCCAATTACTGTGATTTTGAAGAGTTTTAATACATTTACCATCTTCAACCGACCACATCTTAACGGTTTTATCCTCACCACCGCTAACTAAAGTTTTGCCATCGGTACTAAATGCTATTGTTCTCATCCAATTGCTATGACCTTGAAGAGTTTTAATACATTTACCATCTTTGACTGACCACATTTTAACGGTTTGGTCTGTACTTCCACTAGCTAAAATTTGACCGTTAGGACTAAATGCTACTGACTGTACCCAATTGCTATGACCTTGAAGAGTTTTAATACATTTACCATCTTTGACTGACCACATTTTAACGGTTTGGTCTGCGCTACCTGTAGCCAAGATTCGACTGTTAGGACTAAATGCCACTGACCATACCCACTTGCTATGACCTTGAAGAGTTTTAATACATTTACCATCTTCAACCGACCAAATTTTGACGCTATTGTCTTCACTACCACTAGCGAGAATTTTGCCATCGGTACTAAATGCTACTGACCTTACCCACTTGCTATGACCTTGAAGAGTTTTACATTTACCATCTTCAACCGACCAAATCTTAACGCTATTGTCTTCACTGCCACTAGCGAGAATTTTGCCATCGGTACTAAATGCTACCGAACGAACACAATCACTATGACCTTGAAGAGTTTTTTGGCATTCACCATCTTCAACCGACCAAATCCTGACGCTTCGATCCTCACCACCAGTAGCGAGAGTATTACCATCAGGACTAAATGCTATTGACCATACTTGATTGTTTGGTTCGTTCAAGATTTTGACACACTTGCCACTAGAAAGTGACCAGATTTTGATTATTTGATTTTCGCTAGCACTAGCCAGCGCATTGCCATCAGGACTAAACGCTAATGAGCGGATATAATTACTATCTGCTTTCAATCTCCATTGAAGCTTGCTGTTTTTAATTTGCCAGACTAAAATTTCACCGTTGGTATCACCAGTAGCGAGAGTATTACCATCAGGACTAAATGCTACTGATAAAATCCTGCCAAAAATTTTGGTGAAAATAGATTGAGCAAATTTAGAGTTAGCAAAATTAACGAATTGCAAATTGGCATTCTGAAGATATGCTTGCCAAATAACCAGATCTGAAAAATCAAAATCTCTTAAATTTGATTTTAATAGGCACAATAAATTTAGTATATTGCCCGCAGCATATCCAGGTTGGTCAGAAGAATCTTGCAGCGTCTCGATCATTTGCCTCGCTCGTTTTTCAACATGGCTGCGACCTTTTAGAAGAGCCAATAATCTCTCTTTGATTGGTTCAAGGATGAGACAAGATTGTGCTTCTCTTACATAATCTTTGGCTGTAGCCTCGACTAAAGCATAATTATTAAAGAAATCTAATTCCTCATTTTTAATTTCTTCGCAAATCTTTTCAACTAATCGCTCGTATAAATACTCAACAATTACGTTCTGAAGTGAAAAGCTGGCTCCGTTTCCGTCAACTTCAATTAGCGATCGCCGTTTCAGCGACTCCACTGCTTCTAAGAGCTTAAAAGCTACAGGTGGAACAACCAAATTTTCGCTCAATTTTGAAATTGAAACTGGTTCTCTTTCGATTGCTAGCCAGAACATAATCTGCATTTCCAGGTCTGATAAGCGTTCCAACTGCTCTTCTAGCAGATCTCGGATATCGCCAAAAGTTTTTAGTCCCTCCTCTACAAATTGGGTTATGTTACCGCCGAATAGCTCTCGAATAGTTGTAGTAGCAATTCTCAATGCCAGAGGGTTTCCTGCATAATGCTCGATTAGTTCTGACCATTCATTCTCCGCTTCTGACAAGCCCTCAGCTTTAAAGATTTCTTTTCCCGCCTCCTTCAAACCATTAAGCTGTAATACCCTCGTTGGTCTATTTATTCCTTCCAGTGAAGCAACCTCTTTTGGTTTTTCTCTACTAGTCAACACAACACAGCTTGAGTGAGGCATTTCTCCAACAAGTCTGAGAAATTCACTATAATCTTGATATTCGTCTTTATAAGCTCCCGCACGAGTACCACTTTGTAGAATTGATTCTAGATTATCTAAAACTATTAAACAGCGATTTTCTCGCAGGTACTCATTAATTAATTTTCTGGTTTTACCTGCTACATCTTTTGGTAAGTCGGTTTCTCGACCGTTTGAAAAAAATTTTATTAGGTCTGCCAAAACTTCTGTGACGGGAGGTGCACTACGAAGACTCCGCCAAACAACGAAATCAAATTCTCGTTCAATTTTCTGCGCTAATTTGATTGACAAAGCTGTTTTGCCAATTCCACCCATACCCAAAAGAGCTATTAATCGACAGTGTTTTTTGATAGTCCACTGTTCTAGTGTTTCTAGCTCCCATTCACGTCCATAAAATTCAGATACGTCAACTGCTTCTCCCCAATCTCTACGCGGTCGAACTTCAGATGTTTGAGATGACTGATATTTTTTACTCAAAAGACTTCTTAATACCTCTAGTTTTCCAGGACTATTTCCTGGCAAGTTGAACTTTTGATATACCGAACCCAATCTCTTTCTGATTGCCACAGCACTTACATCGAGAATCGTGGCAATTTCCGTAGCCGACTTACCCGATAGAGCCAACTTTAAAGTTTCTAATTCTATTGGCGATACATTCTGCTCTAAGGCGACCGCCTGCAACAAGTCATCTGAGATTGTGAACATGAAGATCGATGATTACCAAACTAACTTATCAATAGTGAGCTTACTTATATATTTTATCAGTCTCAAGCATAAGCGTGAGTTGTATGACTTTATTTCATCAAGAGTAGGTAAAAAAACTTTCTTGACAAAGTATATATAGATTAGATATATTGTTTATACAATTAGTTATCAACTTGATACTTTTGATGAAATGTAGAGTAAAACAACTAACACAGAAATGAACTCTCCAAATTCAGACTCTCTTGATAAGACATTTGAATCTCTCAGTTCTGCCATATCCAGATATGAAGCCTGTGGAAAAGGAAATATTTGTCTTGATATTCAAATGCATCCTGGAATTGGCGGTAAAGAACATTTAAAAATTAACGCCAAAAATTTAATTGAAGCTCCATTTGCTTTTCCCAAAGAAGAATTTCAGAATTTTTTGAATTGCTCCCCCGTGTTTAAAACTAAAGCCAACCAAATTTTTCGCCATAATTTATTGAAAATAATCAACAAAACTGGATTTGGCTCAATTGATATTAGTTTTAATAAAAACAAGAAGAAAACTTTAGTCTGTCGTGTAACTCATTCCTATAGATATTCTCTGGAATAAATAAAGATACTTAGTGCCAAGCAGGTTATAAAAACCTCTGGTAAATAGAGAACAAAATTCTCTAATCATCAATTAAATACTATGTCTAGTCAAGAGAGTGGGAAAATCCACTACGAGGCTGGTTAAGTGATTTAGCGTCACTTTGCCAGCCTTTTTTTTAGATCGGTAATACTAATGATAGAAACCCCAAATAATTCGGAAACCACTACAAATTCTTCGCCTTGGATATGTCAGGGAACCTCGGCTAATTCTCATCCAGAAATAGAAAACTGGGGAGACAGTTGTATGTTTCCAGGCTGTAAGAATAATCGAGAAAATTTAACCAAAACTAAAATCATTTCTCCTTCAAGGAAAGACAGGAAACTTAAACTAATTCTAGGCATAGCTTTAGCTGTCATAGCTAGTTTAGGAAGCGGAGTTTATCTCTGGCAAAAATTTAAACCTTGCCCAGAAGGTCGAGCAAAACTCAACAGAACTTGTGTCGTTATTGACAATCCTAATCCTTCAAATACTCCTACGAGGGATTCAACTACCCAGATAAACCCTCCAACAAAAATAAGTAATATCCCAACTTCATCTCCATCATCGACTCCTTTCAATCCTGAGTGGATAAGTCAAAGCGATCGCGTTTTATTTAAAGGCAATAGTAATAAGTATCGAGATGATGGCATTAAAGCATTTAAACAGGGTAATTATGCCGTCGCGATTCAAAATTTAGATAAGGCAGTTTTTAGCGATCGCAACGATCCAGAAGTACAAATCTATCTCAACAACGCCCAAGCTGCTTTTCAAGGCTCTCCACTGAAAATAGCAGTAGTAGTTCCTGTAGAAAATAAAGAAACTTCTGCCAAAGAAATGTTGAGGGGAATAGCAGATGCTCAAACTCAATTTAATTATGCGGGCGGAGCAGGGGGAAAATTAGTACAAGTAGATATTGCTAACGATGGTAATGAGCCTCAACGAGCTCAAACTATTGCACAAAAATTAGCTAGCGATCTTAATATTTTGGGGATAATTGGACATAATTCCAGCAGTGCCAGTGAAAAAGCACTCTTTGAATATGAAAAAGCTAATTTAGCGATTATTTCCCCTACCAGTACCAGTACTTCTTTAAAGAGTAATTATTTCTATAGAACCGTCCCTTCAGATGAAATAACTGGTAAGAAGCTGGCTCAATATGCTGACCAAACGGGTATTAATCGAGTTGCAGTTTTTTACAATCCTCACAGTAGTTATAGTAAAAGCCTACAAAACGTATTTGAAGCTCATTTCCAAAAGCTAGGTGGGAAAGTATCAGGTTCAATCGATCTTAGCGATTCTAATTTCGATCCTAGACAACAGATTCAAGCAATTCAAGGACAGGTAGATGCGATCGCTTTATTTCCTAATACCAACACTACTTCTGTCGCAATTGGTATTGCCAGAGCAAATACAGAATTATCTGCACAAAAATTACCGATGATAGGAGGGGATGCTTTATACAGTTCTCAAACTCTGAATAATGGTGGTTCGGCGGTAGACGATTTAGTAATTGCGGTTCCCTGGTTTGCCACCAATCAACCCTATGCTAAACAAGCCAATCAACGCTGGATGGGTACTGTGAACTGGCGTACTGCTGCTAGCTATGATGCGACCCAAGCCTTGCTCCAAGCTATAGCTGCCAGTCCCAATCCTACTAGGAGTTCTGTAGAGCAAAATTTACGATTGATTAATCTTACGTCAAGTCAAACATCTGGCGAGTCACTTTCTTTTACCAATGGCGAAAGGGCAGGAAATGGAGTTCTAGTTCAAGTCGTACCAGGGGCAATAGGCAAACCAAGAGAAATGACTAACGGCTTCAAACTAATTGAACCTTAACGTAATCAGTGCTTTTGTGCCGAAATTATCCATTGTCAATTATCTATTCTCCATTGATAAATATTCCTCCACACCATGAATTTATCTCATCCTGCTTCCCCTTGGCGTTATCCAATTTTGCAACTTTCAAGCTTCTTAGTTTTAGTATTCCTCATTATTTCTTTGCTGACCAATACTTTGGGCTGGTTTACTCCCCCCGTTTCCGTACAGATGATGCTCGATCTCAGCAGTAGTACTCACAGTCAAGATGTTAAGAGTGGGGGGAGTTTGATGGAAGCTGAAATTGCAGCAGTCAAAGCCTACGCAGAAGAAAATGCTCTATCGCCCAACCCTAATAACTTATCTCTAGCTGGATTTGCAGACCTAGTGCAGCCAATTACTAATAATTTCTCTGCTGATTCTGAGGCGATTGCAACTGCATTAGACCAGACCATACAAGGAGATACTATCAATCGACTTGGGGGAGGAACAAATCTAACCTTAGCCGTAGAATCGGGTATAAATTCACTTTCCACTCAGCTAGATCGCTGCAAAGAAATGCTGGTGGTTACCGATGGCGCAGCAAATTTAAGTCCCACCCAAATTTTGCGCGCTCAATCCAATCGAGTCAAACTAAATTTTTTGATTGTGGGTCAGACGATTCCCCACAACTTAGCTCAAGCAGCACGGGATACTGGTGGACTGGCTTTATCTGCTGACTTGCAAAATATTCAATCTTTAATTGCTAATCGACTGAGACAGAAATTTAGTTCTAACTCTAAATTTGTCAAACTTTTCTTGAGCCTGGCTTTGATTTCTCTAGTGTGGATGTTGCTCTTTCCTCTAGACAGACTATTACAAACTTTACTCCAGATCCGCTTTGACCATGCAGGCAGAATTGCTTTGTTTAATGCTGTTTTTTGGACAATGATGGCTTTTTGGTGCTTGGGATTGCCCGCCTTCCAAAGATGCTAACCGAATCACCAAGTCTCGATCTCTAATTCACAAATTTACCAGAAATCAAAATGCGAGAAGATAGAAAGACAATTGTTCCCACTCTAATTATTGGACTTGGGGGTACGGGATTGGAAGTAATTACACGAGTTCGCCGTTTAATTCAAGAATCCTATGGCGATTTAGCTGATTTTCCCATTGCTGGCTTTTTACACATCGATACCGACCGAGAAGCCAAGCCAAATAACCCTCTGATGGCAGGAGATCCTTTAGAAGCATCAGAAAAATATCTTTCCCAGGTAGCTTTAGCCGAAGCTCAGAAAATTGTTGATAATCCCGAGACCTATCCTTGGTATCACCAGTGGCTGCCAACGGAACTTATTAATAATCCTCGACTATTGGTATCAGAATCGGGGGCTGGTCAAATCCGCGCCTGCGGACGCTTTTCCTTATTTTTTAATTGCGATCGCATTAGTGATGCCTGTCAAAATGCCAAGCGAAAAATTTGTCGAGGGGAACACATTGCCTTTATGTCCCAAAATTATGGTCTTCAGGTTAAACCACAGCTCAATATATTTGTGGTTTGTTCCATTGCTGGAGGTACGGGTAGTGGGATAGCAATCGACCTGGGCTATCTACTTCAACGCTGGTTTGAAGTAGAACAAGGCGTTCAAACCACTGCCATAGTCTCTACTCCTGATGGTTTTAGCAGTATTAGTGTCAACGATCGCGTTAAGTGTAATGGTTACGCTGCTCTCATGGAATTAAACTACTACTGCGACCAAAGCACTACCTTTTCTGCTCAGTATGGTGTGACTGGTGGTTCGACTATCGAGTCGCAACAGCCACCCTACGATTATATTTATCTGATTGGCACTACTAACGAGCATGGCGTCAACCTAACTCTAGATTCAATCAGAGAAACTATGGCACAAAACATCTTTTTGGATTTAGTTTCTGATTTTTCTGCCTATAAACGCTCTATTCGAGATAACATTGTTCGGGCAGCAGCAGGGCAAAACGATCTTCCTTCCCAGGGTAGAAGTTATCCGCGTAATTTTATGAGTTTTGGATTAGCCAC
>JBCDCO010000065.1:0-21364 GCA_039181635.1 Cyanobacteria bacterium P01_G01_bin.19
CTGGTGCAATCACAGTGGCTAATGCTGCTCCGCCAACGTCCGTTTTGGCACAGGGAATTGGTGAGGTAGTGGCTAATGACGGCTTGCTGGATATTACCATCGCCACGGTAGATAATAAACTGCAGGCAGTTACCACTCTTTTTAGTATGCTCGGTGCTGCTTTAATTAAAACCAGCGCGGAGCTAGACAACATCGTTCACGTGCGAGCGCGCAAAGTCAAGATATCTGCTGCACCCGAACAAAAAGTTGTTCTTGATGGCGAAATTATTGGCAATACTCCCCTAGAGATCGAGTGTTTGCCTCAAAGTTTGACTGTTTTTGCCCCCTTTAACGAACAAAATAGATCGTGAACGTAGGCTTATACCCTAACTGTCCAACGTAAGTTCGACGAAGCGATAAAAACTTAAAAATTGTTTAACTCTTTATTTTTTAAAGATCTGAATCCTCCATTTTTTCGTTATGAATAACACAACTCCTAATATGCGGAGCGGTATCCTTTAGGACTCCTAACTCCGAATTACGAACTCACGTTGTCCAAAACCTCAGTCAAGGTGCTGACAAAATTAGGATAAGAAATCGAGGCAGCTTCCGCACGACCGATTATAGTTTGTCCTTCGGCTCTTAATGCTGCGATCGCCAGACTCATGGCAATGCGGTGGTCGGTGTAACTGTCAACTTCTGCACCTTGAAGGCGATCGTTGCCTCCAGTTATTTCCAAGCCATCGGCTAATTCGCTAATATTTACGCCCATTTTGCTTAATTCTGTCGCCATTACTGCCAGGCGATCGCTTTCCTTTACTCTCAACTCTGCTGCATCCTTAATGATGGTCGTTCCTTTAGCAAACGCAGCAGCTACTGCCAAGATAGGTATTTCGTCGATCGCTCGGGGAATGATATCTCCTGAGATCGTACAGGCTTTGAGCTGACTGTATTTAACTCGTAAGTCTGCTACGGGTTCGCCAGCAACGAGCCGTTCGTTTTCTTTTTGAATATCAGCCTCCATCATTTCCAACGCTTCTAACACCCCAGTTCGGGTAGGGTTTACCCCTACGTTAGTAATCAGTAATTCCGAGCCAGGCACAATCGCCGCAGCCACCAGCCAAAATGCGGCAGAACTTATATCTCCAGGAACGATTACCTTTTGTCCTGTCAAAGTAGGATGTCCCGTGAGGCTGACGCTATTGGTATCCGAGTCAATCTCCAGAGTGGCACCAAAAGCTCGCAGCATTCTTTCGCTATGGTCGCGAGATAAAGCGGGTTCGGTGACGGTAGTTTTACCCTCTGCCATCAATCCTGCCAGCAACACGCAGGATTTCACCTGAGCCGAAGCGATGGGAGAGTGATAATGAATTGGTTTGAGTCTTTGTCCTTTGACCGCCAGCGGCGCGAGAGAATTGCCCTTTCTGCCCCAAATGTTCGCTCCCATCTGAGTCAAGGGTTTGACCACTCTCGACATGGGGCGCGATCGCAAAGAACTATCTCCCGTAACCGTAAATAAACGGTCGGGATGAGACGCCAACAACCCGAGCATCAATCGTATTGTCGTTCCTGAATTTCCCGCATCGAGGACATTGTCTGGCTCTTGTAAGTTGCCCAAGCCAACCCCCTTAACAACAACTTTCTGGGAATTTAATTCTGATATCTCTGCTCCCATGGCGCGAAAACAAGCTGCCGTACTGCGAGGATCTTCACCTAGCAATAAGCCTTCTATGGTCGTTTCCCCTTTGGCGATCGCTCCCAACATCAGGGCGCGATGAGAGATTGACTTATCTCCTGGAATGGTTATAGTACCTTGAACCGTGATTCCCGACTGAGGAGGAATAATTGCTAGCTGTTGCGAGTTGTTCGCACCATCTTGGATGCTGACAATAGAAGACATAGATAATTTGCTTGATTACTGATGCAGTAAAACGATTGTATTTCGTTCGGGGCGACTAAGAAAACCTTCTTTTTCTAATTGATTGACTAACTTAGTTACCGTAACTCTGGTTGCACCTATAATTTCAGCTAAATCCTGATGGGTAATATGAATATCGATTAACTGACCGATTTCTATTTCCTTGCCAAATTTTTGACCCAGCCAAGTCAGCATTTGACACAGGCGATCGCACATCTTTTCGGCTCGCATGATGTATAGCAGCTCTTCTGTTTGTCTGAGATGGCGATGAATAAAATCATTCACGCTATTAGATTTATGCATGGGAATTGAGAGGGCGTGAACTTGAGTCAAGCATTTGACTTGACAGGGATAAACTAGGGGCAGAGGTTGCCCGACAATGTCCTTTTCGCCCCAATAGCCCAGAGTGATCGGATGTCCTTCTTCCGTCCAGGCACAAATTTTAACAATACCCTGTTGCAGCAACCAATAAGAATCTGCTTGAAGAGGAATCAATTCACTAGAAGCAAATGTACGATGCTCTATATTATCTGGTGAATTTTTTTGCATCAGGATATCAACTATTTCTTACTACCTTGGAATATTGCCCTGTATGATAAACAAAAAAGTACCAGAAGGGCAATGTAACAAAGTCATAACGTATAGGTTAATATGCCGTGCTTTAGATTACGTTTATTTGGTAAAACTATAAATTGTTTGGCTTTCCAAGCTGTCACAAAAAGTACAAATTGAACGATCTAAATTATAATTTTGACGGTCTAACTTAACCTGCAATTTAGTCATTGGATCGGTACCAGTTGCAATCAGAAATTCTAATAGATTTACTTCTGGCCAGCTACCGAGCTTATCTAATATTTTGTAAATTCCCTCTAAATATGGATGGTTGCAATTTCGATACCAATCTGAATCAGCTAAATTCGATTGATCGAAACCCATGTGAAAAATAAGCGATGAACTGTTAAATAAAGCGATCGCAATAGGACGAGCTTCTTCCTGAATTAAAAAGTCCTGTTCTTGAGCTAGATAGCGAATCTTGTCTAGCTTTTCGTAGCGGGTTTCACTTGATATTTCCCCTTCCCAACTAACTGCTACCGTAATTAGATAAGTTTGTAATAGTAAATGACCCAATTTTTTGGCTTTGGTAGCTAAATATTCTGAATTGTAGTCGGTTGCTTCAATTAATAGAGGAAGGCGATCGACTATCTCTAATCCATAACCTTTTAAACCAGCTATTTTACGTGGATTATTGGTAATGAGCTTAATTTGCTTGATACCGAGGTCGTTGAGAATTTGCGCTCCCATACCATAATCTCTTAGATCAGCAGGAAAACCCAACCTTTCATTGGCTTCTACCGTATCTAGACCCATATCTTGTAAAGTATACGCTTTAAGCTTATTAACCAAACCGATGCCCCTTCCTTCTTGGCGAAGATAGACTACCACCCCCAAGCCATGCACCTCAATCATTTTTAATGCCGCCTGTAGCTGCATACGACAGTCACAACGCATCGAACCGAGAGCATCCCCTGTCAAACATTCAGAGTGCATTCTTACCATTGCAGGTCTAGTGCCGAGTTCGGCAGGATCTCCCTTGACAATCGCCAAGTGTTCGGTGTTATCTAAAGCATTACGATAGGCATATATCTTGAAGTCGCCAAACTGGCTAGGAAATTCGCAGACTGTCTCGCGATAAACAAAGCGATCGTGCTGGAGACGATAGCTAATAAGATCGGCAATACTAATCAGCTTGAGGTCGTGCTGTTTGGCATATTCAACTAGTTCTGGCAGTCTAGCCATCGAGCCATTGGGGTTCTGAATCTCGCAAATTACTCCTGCTGGATACAGCCCTGCTAGGCGAGCCAAATCCACCGCAGCTTCTGTATGTCCCGCTCGTTTTAACACTCCTCCTATCCTAGCTCTTAGGGGAAAAATATGACCTGGACGCACCAAATCGTCGGGAATGCTGGCAGGATTAATTGCTACTTGAATCGTGCGAGCGCGATCTTCTGCAGAGATACCTGTGGTTACTCCTAGCTTGGGAGAAGCGTCGATACTAACGGTAAAAGCTGTTTGATTTCTGTCAGTATTCTTGGTTACCATCAACGGTAAATCTAAAGCATCGAGACGATCGCCTGTCATTGCCAAGCAAATTAAGCCTCTGGCTTCTACTGCCATAAAGTTAATCATGCTAGGGGTAGCAAACTGGGCAGCGCAAATTACATCACCTTCATTTTCTCGGTTTTCATCGTCCACCACAACAATTGATTTGCCTGCTTTGATGTCAGCCAACGCTGAATCGATAGAATCAAAAACAATAGAATTACTTTGAGGCGTTTCCACTACAAAAATCTGATATTAGGAGCAAAGTACGAGATCTGGTCTTTGATAGATCTTTATACTCGAGTTAATTGTAACTTTTTTAGCTCCTGATAAACTATTCGGTGTCTGAGACTATGGCGATCGCCTTTTTTATCAATGGATAATTGACAATTGACAATATGCGAAGCGGTATCCTTTAGGATTGACAGTTTTATCGGCTAACTTAACCCAACCATTGCGGTAGAAGTCATTAAACATTCTTGAAAGTTTATTGACTTATCTTACAAAGGGGTTATTTTAGAACAAACTACGCTTAAATAAAGGTCATAGACCCGCTACAGATTGAGTACAACTTTGCTCGGCAATCTTTTAGTTTTACCGCCCCTCAAGTATCTGGCATACATTTCGATCTCCAAATATTAATTAAATCGCATTTATTTAGAGAAAATTTTTCTATGGTATCAACCGCATCCAAAAACGCAAGCCAAGCTGCTAAAGCGAAAGCTGAACCCAGCATCGATCCCTTAAAGACTGCTCGGGGAGTATACATTACAGTCCACGGACATTTTTATCAACCACCTAGAGAAAATCCCTATTTAGACACGATTGAAAGACAGCCGAGCGCCCAGCCCTATCATGATTGGAACGAACGGATTCATTATGAGTGCTATCGTCCCAATGCTTTTGCACGCATCTTAAATCACAACCAAGAATTAATCGGGATCGTTAATAATTTTGAATACTTAAGCTTCAATATCGGTGCGACCTTGATGTCGTGGCTAGAGAAATACGATCCCGAAGTTTACCAGCGGATTCTAGAAGCCGATCGCCTCAGCTGTGAAAGACTGAATGGACACGGCAACGCCATTGCCCAGGTATACAATCACATCATTTTACCCTTGGCAAACAAGCGAGATAAGATCACCCAGATCCGTTGGGGAAAAGAAGATTTTCGCTCTCGTTTTGGGCGCAATCCTGAGGGGATGTGGCTAGCGGAAACTGCGGTGGACTATCCTACCTTGGAAGCTCTGATTGAGGAAGATATTAAGTTTATTATTCTCGCCCCCTCCCAAGCAGAAAGATGTCGTCTCATCGCCGAAGAAGAAGCAGAGGAAAATCAATGGGATGAAGTAGGGGGATCGCAAATCGATCCCACTCGTCCTTATCGCTGTTTTGTCGGCGATCGCTATATCGATATTTTCTTTTATGATGGTCCGATTTCTCGCGATTTGGGCTTTAACGACGTTCTCAAGACAGTAGATAACTTCTCGGCTAGATTGGGTCAGGCTGTAAGAGGCGATAATCGCCCTTCACAGATAATTAGCGTGGCTACAGACGGCGAAACTTTTGGACACCATAAAGGCGGTACGGAGAAATGTATTGCCTATGCTCTGAGCAAGCAGTTTGATTACAATGGCTGGACGGTAACTAACTACGCCCACTATCTCAGCATCTGTCCTCCTACCTGGGAGGTAGTCTTAAAGCCAGTTACTGCCTGGAGTTGTGCTCACGGTGTCGGTCGTTGGCAAGATGACTGCGGCTGCGCCAGCGGCGGCGGCTGGCATCAAAAATGGCGCAGACCTTTAAGAGATTCTTTAGACTGGTTGCGAGATGAATTAATTGAGGTTTACCAAGAAACTGGCAGCAAGTTCTTGCGCGATCCCTGGCTAGCTAGAAATGAGTACGTTGCGGTACTGCGCGATCGCTCTAAAGATAATGTAAATGAATTTTTGCAGCGTCATCAGGTAAAAGAGCTATCGTCAGTCGAGAAAATCGATGCTTTGCGTCTATTGGAAATGCAGCGTCATACTATGTTGATGTATACCAGCTGTGGATGGTTTTTTGAAGAAATTTCTCGTCCAGAAGGTGTGCAAATAATGCGCTATGCTACTCGCGCCTTAAAACTGGCGGGGGAAGTGGCAGGAGTACATCTCAAGCAAGAGTTCGTCAGTCGTTTGGCAAAAGCGCCCAGTAATGTGGATGTTTTTGGCGATGGTCAAGGAGTTTACGAGCAGTTAGTCGAACCATCTCAAATAGGATTTAAACAGGTTGCCGCCCACTATGCGATTAGCTCGCTGTTTACTAAATATCAGCCCCAGGAACGAATTTACTGTTACGAAGTCGAACAGTTAGATTATCAAAGGCAGGATATAGGTACGCTCACCCTATCGGTAGGACAAATTAAGCTAACCTCCGAGATTACTTGGGAATGCCGACACATTGTCTTTGCCGTGTTGCATCTGGGAGGTTGGGACTTCCACTGCTGTATTAATAGCTTTAACGGTCGTTTGGCTTATACAGAATTAAAGCAGCAGCTGTTTACCTATATCAAGCAGACTGGCATTGCCCAGGTTATTCTAACCATGAATAGCTTGATGGTAGGCAGTCAGTCTTTTAATCTACAAGATCTGTTTGCAGAAGAAAGACATCGCATTATTAAGCTGTTGACGGCTAAAACCAAGAAACATCTAGACCAGCTTTACACTCAGGTATATCGGGAAAACTACAGCATGCTGGCAGCTTTTCAGCAGGAGGGTTTGACAGTACCCCAAGAATTTAAAGTTGCTGCGGAAGTAGCCCTATCCTATCGCTGTTTGGACGCGGTCAAAAATCTTAAGCAAGCCCTCAAAAATCCCAACGAAATCGATATTTGTTTGGCAGAATTAGGGGCGATCGCCACCGAAGCCGAGAATTTCCAGTGCGAGCTCAATATACTCAAGGCTAAAAAGGTACTGGAAGAAACTATCGTCAGTTTGCTAATGCAACTGCTGTACGAAGGAGATCCCACCACCTTAGAAAAAGATGTTGCTAGATTGGAATTGGCGATCGCCTTGGGCGAAAAACTCAATCTCGGTCTGGCTTTAGATCGGGCTCAGGAAATCTATTTTGACTGTCTCCAGCAACGTATCGTTCCTGACTGTTTGGTTGCTCATGATAGTCCCAGCAATTGTCCTTGGAATATTACCCAAATCAGACCGTTGCTCAAGCTGGGCAACACTCTAGCGATCGACGTTCGTTGTTGGTTGAGTTAAGCAAACAAGTTTAATCGATTTTAGAGCCAAACTGCCATTTACATACTTACAAGCGATCGCTTTGCTGACTCTTAGGCAAGGCGATCTTTTTATTGTCAGCTTTTCTTTTGCAACGTGATCTCGACGGAACGATAAAAACTTAAAAATTGTGTAACTCTTTAATTTTTAAAGGTTTGAATTCCTGATTCTTTTGTTATGAATAACATAACTCCTAACTCCTAACTCCTAACTCCGAATTCCGAACTTCGAACTCACGTTTTGCAGGATAAATTGTGTCTTCCATAGTAAAAGTACTTATCAATAGCAATTTAATAGCCAGTTTCTTGAAGCCAGACATCGATAAAGCTATCTTTCTTAATCTAATGCTGGAAAAGATTTAAGCCTCTGATTAAGTAAACTTAATCAGCAAATATAAAAATTTTATTAAGCAAAGAAAATCATTCCTAATTGTTAGATGTTCACGCAAGCATTTCTAGCGGTGGGGAATCAGAGGATTTTTGTACATGCATTACTAACTGCATCCATTCCAGATGCAGCGGTTAACTATTTGCTATTAAGAAAATCAATACATACATTATGAGCAGCGGCAACAGTGTAATTTTTATTCACCCCGATGGTGCTAGTCCTTCTCACTACGCAGCAGGAAGGTTCGCTTCTGTTGGTACAGACGGCAGACTCAACTGGGATGAGATGACCAATGCGGGTGTTTATCTCGGACATCTTGACGACCAAATTACGGCAACTTCTAATGCTGGTGCAGTGGCTCATGCTTACGGAATCAAGCCTTATTCTGGAAGCTATGGTTTCGATGAAAATAACGAACTATACGCTCCTTTATCTGGCGTTGGCGATCTAACCATCATGGAAGAAGCGATCGCCGATGGTAAAGCGACAGCCATTATCAACTCTGGCTTTATCGCCGAACCTGGTACGGGGGTTTTCTTAGCCGACGCCGAAAGCCGTCGCGATGTTACGGGCATTACCGCTCAAATTGTCGAGTCAGGGGCTAACGTGATCATGGGTGGTGGTGAGATTCACTATCTACCCGTTGGCACTGTGGGACGTTTTGGCGAAGAAGGTATCCGCGAAGACGGACGCAACCTGATCGAAGAAGCCGAAGCCTTGGGCTATACCGTAATTTACGATCGCGAAGGCTTAGAAAGCTTACCCGAAGATACAGAAAAAGTTCTGGGTATTTTTGCCGCCGAAGATACCTATAACGACGTTCCCGAAGCAGCTTTAAGAGAAGAAGGTTTTGTTGATGAGAATGGCGAATTGATTCTTTACGGACAGCCTGGTAACGAAAATCCCCCTACCGTAGCCGAGATGTTACAGGCTACCCTCGGCTTAGATGCTTTTAACGACCCCGAAAACGGGATGTTCGTGGTCTTAGAAGAAGAGGGGACTGATAATTTTGGCAATAACAATAATGCTGCGGGTACGATCGAAGCAGTGCTAAGAGCTGATGATGCGATCGGCGTAGCTCAAGACTACATTGATGATGTTAACCCCGACACGTTATTAATTACCGCTGCTGATAGCGATGGTGGCGGTTTGGAAGTAGACGATCGCGAAGGAGAAACTGTTGGTACTACTGGTATTCAACCTCCATCGGAAATCGAAATTCCTTACGACGGAACTACTGGTAACGACACCGCACCCTTTACCACTGGCGCACCCGATGACAGTGGCGATAACTTTGACTTTGGGGTGCTGTGGGCTGGTAATCCTGACTTTGCTGGTAGTATCGTTTCTAAAACCTACGGTTTAAACGCCGAACAGCTTCCCGCAACGGTCGATAACACTGGCATTTATCGCTTGATGTACGAAACTCTATTCGACACCGAGTTGGCACCCCCAGAAGGCGTACCCGATGATTTTGCCATTCCCGAAGCTCCCGAACCCACCGAAGATACGGGAAACGTAATCTTTATTCACCCCGACGGTACTAGTCCTTCCCACTATGCTGCGGCGAGATTTGCCTCTGTGGGAACCGATGGCAGACTCAACTGGGATGAAATGACCGATGCGGGGGTTTATCTCGGACACATGGACGACCAAATCGTCGGTACTTCCAACGGTGGCGCAGTAGTTCACGCTTACGGTATCAAACCCTTTGCTGGCAGCTTTGGTTTGAATGAGGATGGCAGTCTGATAACTTCTCTTTCTGGTCAAGAAGGTACCACGATCATGGATGAGGCGATCGCCTCTGATAAACCGACAGCCGTGATTAACTCTGGTTTTATCGCCGAGCCTGGTACTGGTGTTTTCCTAGCCGATGTCGAAAGCCGTCGCGACGTTGAGGCGATTACTTTAGAAGTCGTCGAATCTGGGGTAGATGTCATTATGGGTGGTGGCGAAATTCACTATCTACCCGTGGGAACTGTGGGACGTTTTGGCGAAGAAGGTATCCGCGAAGACGGACGCAATCTAATTGAAGAAGCCGAAGCGATGGGCTACACCGTGATTTACGATCGCGAAGGTTTAGAAAGCTTACCCGAAGATACAGATAAGGTTTTGGGTATTTTTGCTGCTGAGGATACTTATAACGATACTGATGAAGCAACTTTAGTCGAAGAAGGTTTTGTCGATGAAAATGGTGAATTAATTCTTTACGGACAGCCTGGTAACGAAAATCCCCCTACTGTAGCTGAAATGTTAGAAGCTACTTTAGAATTGGACAAGTTTGCCGATGCTGAAGATGGCTTCTTGGTCGTTCTCGAAGAAGAAGGTGCGGACAACTTCCCCAACAATAATAACGGTGCGGGAGGAGTTGAGGCGACCTTACGGGCTGACGAAGCTATTGGCGTTGCTCAAGACTTTGTCGATAACGTCAATCCTAATACCTTAGTTCTGACTGCTGCTGATAGCGATGCGGCGGGATTGGAAGTAATTGATGTGGATGCGGAGAGCGAAACCGTTGGTGAAATTGGCTCCCAGTCAGAATTTGTTTCTTTTGGCGACGATGCTGATGGAGTTCAATATCCTCTCGACGGAACTACGGGTAACGATACCGCACCCTACACCACAGGCGCAGCCGATGCCGATGGCGATAACTTTAGCTATGGTATCGCTTATGCCAGTACTACCGACGTTGCTGGCAGTATCGTTTCTAAAAGTTACGGTCTAAACTCCGATATGCTAGAGGATACGGTAGACAATACCGATATGTATCGCATCATGTATCAAACTCTGTTTGGCACCGCTCCTGAAGACGTTGCTAATAGTGGAGACGATGATGAAGGATTCGAGCCTTTATTCGGCACTTTAGATAGCGACATTATCGAACTATCAGATAGCGGCAATCTAGTTTTTGCTGGCGAGAGCAACGATCTAGTCGATGCTACTGGCGGCGAAGGTGGCAATCGCATGTATCTCGACGGTGGCGATGATGACGCTATCTTGGGAACGGGCGATCGCCTTGTTGGAGGCGAAGGCGCGGATCGCTTTTTTGTTAACGATGGCGGTGAAAATGTCATTACAGGAGGCGAAGATGCAGACCAATTTTGGATTGCTACTGCCCAATTTCCCGAATCAGCAAATATTATTACCGATTTTGAGTCTGGGACTGATGTTTTGGGTATCGCTGGCATGGGCATCGGCTTTGAGGCACTAAGTATCAGCGATAGCGATGGCGATGCTTTGATTACCACAGGAGATCGTGATTTGGCGATCTTACAGGGCATAGATGCTACTAGCTTGAGTGCTGAGAATTTTGCTTTTGTCTAGATTCGAATTTTAGCATTTAGCCAAACTCGAATCTGGGTTAGCTTTTTCGGGGGATCGCTCTTTTCCAATCAAACGGGCGATCCCCTTATTCACGATCTTTTAATAGACTATATTGCCCCAGAGAGATCTTCGCCAATGCCGATTAAATACAGCAAAGCCATGCGAGTTGCTACGCCGCTAGTTACCTGCTGGGAAATCAAACTTAAATCTGGATCGTCCATCAAGTCGGAAGTTATCTCTACGCCACGATTAGTGGGACCTGGATGAAGTACCTTAACATCAGGACTACAGTTTTGAAGGCGATCGCGAGTGATGCCAAATAAATGATGATATTCTCGCAAGCTAGGAATAAAATTAGCGGTCATTCTTTCTTTCTGTAGTCTTAGGGTCATCACAAAATCTGCATCTGACAAAGCGGGGTCTAAATCCCAATGCAGGAATAACCTATCCTCATTTTCCTCTTTGACCAGCTTTAAGAACTCTTTGGGTAATAAAGTTGGCGGTGCTGCTAAATGAACTTCTGCCCCTGCTGTGGTGAGGCTGTAAATATTGGAACGAGCCACCCTAGAATGCAGAATATCTCCCACAATGGCAATTTTTTTTCCTGTTAATAATTCGGTTCGCGGATTATCTCGATCCAATAAAGAAGTGAGGGTGAATAAATCCAGTAAAGCCTGTGAAGGATGCTGATGAGTACCATCTCCTGCATTGAGAATAGTAACTCCAGAATTAAGCCGATCCATCTCTTGAGCGATCGCTAAAGGGACACCCGCCTGTTGATGACGAATAACCATAATATTTGCACCCATGGCCAAGTATGTTTTGGCAGTATCTAAAATAGTTTCTCCTTTGGTCAAGGAAGAAGTTCCAGGAGAAAAATTCAATATATCTGCAGAAAGCCTTTTAGCTGCCAGTTCAAAGCTACTACGAGTACGGGTAGAAGGTTCAAAGAACATATTTGCCACAACTCGTCCTTGGAGTGCGGGTACTTTTTTGGTTCTTCCAGTAAGTACCTTTTGAAATCCTGCAGCAGTCTGCAAAATCGTGTCATATTCTGCTGCTGTAAAATCAATCAGCGAGAGAATATGTCGTCTTGTCCAAGTAGTAGTTGGCATATCGATTATGTAAGATGCGGTTTACCAGTGGATAATTGTCAATTGTCCACTGGTAAAGCAAAACACCCATTAGGGTATCAGTTTGAGGAACAAGGAGCAAGATTGAGTTTTGATCGCTAAGAATATCCTCGAAGTTAAAATCACAATCGATTGAGATCCAGATCACTAACACTTTTCAAATCGTAGGTGATATTAGAAAAGAGATAGAGCTATGCAACAGATATCATCTGTTACATGAATTCCCCCAGTTTGGTACCTGGGGGTTTTTTTTGGGCAATTTTTTATAATCAATAGCGAGGACGTAGTCATTTATCATTTATCATTTGTCATCTATCTTCCTTCGACAAAGCCGATTTATGCGAAGCGGTATACCAAAAGGGCATAATGTCCTCTAGGGCGGTTCGCCGCATGTACGTAGTCATTTGTCAGGTTTTAATTAGGGATTGAACCCTAACTGAAACATACAGCTTATAGAAGCTGGGGTATTAGACCCTACAGGTTTGCTGCAAATTAACTGTTCAATGCTCAATGTTCAATGATCAATGATAAAACCATGCTTGCCTCTTAACCCATTCCAAGTCAGAATATAAAGCGTGTTAATAGCAGCTTCTCCAGAACAAATACAAACTCCTACGGCGATCGCTCTTGGTAATTTTGACGGTATTCACCAGGGGCATCAGGTAGTATTGCAGCCGATCGTTCAGTCTCGCTGGGATCTTCAACAGCCTTCTGTTTATCCCTCGGTAGTTAGCTTTGTCCCTCACCCTCGCGAATACTTTTCTGGAGGGAAATTACAGTTACTTACTCCCATCCCAGAAAAAGCAGAACTGCTGTCTAATTTGGGCATCGAACAGTTAATCTTACTGCCTTTTAACCGCGATTTGGCTTCTTTGAGTCCCCAACAGTTTGTCGAACAAATTATCGTCAAACAGCTACAGGCGAAAGTTATTAGCGTGGGTACAGATTTTCGTTTTGGCTATCAACGCAGAGGTTCGGGAGAAGACTTAAAGAATATTGCCAAAAGCTTTGGGATTAACGTACATCTCAGCTCTCTACACAAATATCAACACCGCAACAATAAAACGGTACGGGTTAGCAGTTCCCTCATTCGTCAAGCTTTATCGGATGGAGAAATAGAAATTGCCAATACCATGCTGGGTAGACCCTATAGCTTAGAAGGAACAGTAGTTACGGGGCAACAGCTGGGCAGAACAATTGGCTTTCCTACGGCAAACTTAAAACTACCATCCGAGAAGTTTCTACCGAAATATGGCGTTTATTCAGTCAATGTTTTTTGCAATAAAACCGTAATTAAAGGAGTTATGAATATTGGCTGTCGTCCCACAGTAGACGGAGCAGCGCCAACTGTTGAGGTTCATTTGCTAAATTGGTCGGGAGATTTATACGGTCGAGAATTAAAAGTAGATTTAATCGAGTTTTTGCGTCCAGAACAAAAATTTGATTCTGTAGAAGCTTTAAAACAGCAAATTACTCAAGATTGCCAAGCAGTACTAAATAATTAGGCGTTGGTTATCATGTAATGTCTTACAAAAGATTACTGTTCTTCCCTAAAGGGATACCGCTATGCATATAGCTTTAAGCCATAAGCTCTAAGCTTTTTAAATTCAGGCTTTCTTATTTCGAGATAGAAAATGCACCAATAGCATCACGCACTCACCAACGCCAATAATTAATCATTAATACTGGATCGTCGATCGCCAGCGCAGAACATATGTCAGAATCAGCAACCAATCCTCCAGCCAAATCTTTTCTTCAGCCAGGTACGCTGTGGTCAAGAACCCAACAGCAAACTAGGATTGCCCGCGAGAGTGGTACGCTCAAATCGATTCAAACCGAGCATAAGTTAATCGAACAGGATGATATTTGTTTTATAGTTCGTACCAAAGGCAATTTAACCCGTAAGGAACAGGCAAAAAAAGAGCAAGATCGACAAGAGCAAAGCACGGGTAAAAGATGCGATCCATTTTTGCCCTACGAGCTAGATATGTTTGTCGGTGACATCTCGCCGACGCATATTTGCTTGCTCAATAAATTTAACGTAGTAGATAATCATATTTTAATCGTAACTCGTGCTTTTGAAGAACAAACGGATTTGCTCAACAGGCAAGATTTTGAGGCTTTGTGGTTTTGTTTGCAAGAAATTGATGGATTGGGGTTTTTTAATGGGGGTGAAACTGCGGGAGCTTCTCAACGTCACAAGCATCTTCAGTTAATTCCCTTACCCTTTATGGAAGATATAGTTTATTTACCTATTGCTGAAGCGATCTCCAAAATCAATTTTATCGACTCTTTAGGGAAGATTGATAGTTTTGCTTTTAATCATCAGGTAGCCAAGCTAAACATACCTCTCGATCTCGATCCTCAAGATGCGGCAAGCATTATGCTCCAGCAATATCATATGCTTCTTAACCGAGTGGGAATATCCCTTGATTATCCATCCGAAAAGCCGCCAGCCTACAATTTTTTGGCTACTAGGGAATGGATGCTAATCGTACCCAGGTTGCAAGGCTCGTTTGAAGGTATACCGATTAATTCTTTGGGTTTTGCTGGCTCTTTATTTGTTCGCGATCGCCATTCTTTGGATTTACTCAAACAAATTACGCCCCTAAAACTATTAGCCAAGGTCGCTTTTAGCAATAACCAACCAAAAAAATAGCTTTTCACCTACAGGCAATTAAATCTACTTTTAGTGAAAAGCTACTCAAACTAACTTTTTGCTTCTATTAGCCGTTGTTGGCAGTAGTAGAAGTGGACTCTGAAGAATTGTTATTTTCTTCAGTTGTCTCTTTCTTCTCAGTGTTGTTGTAATTGCGTCTGCCACGATTTCCATAACGACTAGTCTGCTTACGGAACTTGCGAGCGTTGATCTTGTTACGGGCTGCTTTTTCTTTTTTTGCGTTACGACGTTTAGCCATCTATATAAAATTCCTCATTACACAGTAAAACGCTCCTGGGAATCTCTAGTATATAATCTAGTTGCTTTCCAGAAGCGCAATTCGATTTATTTTTAAGTTTAGAAACGATCGTTACGACGACCGCCGCCACCAAAGGAATTTCTATTCTCGCGGGGTCTTGCTTTGTTAACTTTTAACTCACGTCCCATCCACTCTGCTCCATCCAGAGTTTCGATCGCTTTATCTTCTTCTGCCTCTGTTTCCATTTCGACAAAGCCGAAACCGCGTTTGCGACCTGTTTCGCGGTCAGTGGGAAGATGAACTCGTTTAACGCTTCCGTATTCAGAAAATACTTCGTTTAAATCTTCTTGGTTAACCTCGTAGCTAAGGTTACCTACGTAAATTGACATGAATTGTAATGTCTCCTCAATGCATTTGTGATGTAGCGAGCTAAATTTTCGGAAAAAAGCCAATCAATACTTTATGGAAGAACCTACTAATATCGAATACAAACTGGATTGCCGATTTTTATCTCAATATGAATCCTAACACTTTATGCTATAAAAAAGAGTGTAATAGCAAATGCAACAAAAATTTACATAGATAGTTGTCAAACTGTCTCATTCAAATTGCTGAATAGCTATCAGTTTGAATAATAAACATATAGTTAATTTTTGCGGTGCAGCAGTGACAATCACCGATGGATAAACTCTATTTTTCCAGGTTGGATGACATATCAAAGAGCAGTTTTGATAATTCTTGATGGGATAGTTTAACAACGCACTGACAACAGCATTATCATCCAATGTTAGTTTACCTTTTCTTCCTATTAGTGGGTAGCCATTGCGAGGATCGAATAAATCGCTATTATGTCCTAAATCTTTTAAAGCACAAACCAGACTAACTCCCAGACGAATGAAATTGGCTCTTAAACGGTCTTTTTCTGCTGCGGCGTCTGGAGCTAATTTTGTGAAGGAAACTGCCGATTTTTGTAGAAATATAATAACCAAATTGACTGGAGTATTTTGCCAGTCAGGTAATAGCTGCTGTTGGTGCTTTTGGATAAAATGACTGGGAGCTGCAAAACAAACCTGAACTTCTTTATCAGGTGGTATGACTAAACTTTTGATTGTGGGCGGCACTTTAAGCAATGAGAAGTAGAGAGAGAAATAAAAAGCGAAAGGTAAAATACAATTTTGTTCGTCACAATAGCCACTCTAGATTGAGTCCAAAACGACTATCCCTATCTTCTATGGAGTTTTGCCTTTCTATGTCTCCAGAAAGGCGTAAATTAGGCGTTAGGGCATAGGCAACGGACAAAGAAGTTATACCTACCTCTTCACTTCCTCCAAGATTAACAATGCTTTGAGAGATTGAAATATCGCCGCCACCAGTACGAGACAAGGCAAATATTAATCTTAACCCTAAGCGAACTCCATCGGTAGAAAAATCATTGCTCTGAACATAGCGATAACCTATTTGCGGTGCAAAATTGACGTAGCTGCCTAGAGGAAGAATAAAATAATGTAAATCTAGCCCTGCTGCATTGCGATCGCCGTTAAATGCGGTTTGGTAGTCCGCACTAAGAGTTAAGCCAGTGCGTTTGATAAATAGATCTTTTACCCCTACATTAAGACCCGCAGCATCGTCGCTTGAGGGAAAAGTCGTAAAACCAAAACGCAAGCGCGTCCGAAAACTAGGATCGAATTTTATCTCTTCTAATACATCGGGGATTTCTTCCAACCATTCTTGCAAAACGGGACTATCTTCAATAGTTTCGGGAGAAATATCTAGTCGATCGCCAGAATTAGATTCTTTAGCTGGTACAGCGATCGCAGTGGGAACCAAACAAACTGCTAGCAGACAATTGGAGATGAGAAACAAAGCAAATGATTTCATTATCGAAGAGAATTTTAGTTAATCAGCAGCTAGGGCTATTTTTAGCCGAACGGCGCGATCAATCGCGTGCCAAGGTACATTGTGCTGACGTGCCAAGATAGCACAGTCTTCGTACTCTGGTTGAACGTTAATAATTTTCTGCTCTTCTCCTTCCATCCAGCTAGCAACCTTAACTCTCACCGTGCCGTATTCCGTCTCGATCTGCTCGATTTGCCGATTTAAGATACTTCGTTGGCGATCGCATTCTCTGATTCCCAAAGTAGTAGTTTCCTGAAAAATAATTTTCTTGCAAGTATGAGCTAATTGAGGAGGACAGATAACCGTTAATAAAATACCAGAGCGCGATTTTTTCATACCAATATTTTGGGTAAAAACATCCAAAGCTCCCGCCGCCATCAGCCTTTCTAGAGTATATGCCACTACTTGGGGATTGAGATCGTCGATTTGAGTTTCCAAAACAGTAACCATTTCCCGCTCAAAACTAACCTCAGCAGTCTCTTCTCGCTTGATTTTGCCCGCTGTTTTTGTACCGATCCACAGTCTTAAGATATTGGGAATCGTCAAGTCTTTTGCACCAGCACCCAAGCCGATTTTAGTCAGTTTCATGGCTGGAGGATCGCCAAATTCCTTGGCTAAGGTAACGGCGATCGCCGCTCCAGTAGGGGTAACTAACTCTTTGGCAATTCCATTGCTATAGACTGGTACTGCCCTAGTTTCCCAAAGCTTGACTACAGCGGGAACTGGTACAGCCAGCATTCCATGGGCTGCTTTGACCGTTCCTCCTCCAGTAGGCATGGGAGAACAGTATAATTCTTCAATATCGAGCCAATCTAGACCAATGCAAGTGCCTACAATATCAACAATAGCATCTGTCGCGCCCACCTCGTGGAAATGAACTTTTTCTGGAGGAATGCCGTGAACTTGACTTTCGGCGATCGCCAGTTGGTTGAATATCGCCAGACTCCATTGTTTGACTCTGGCAGGTAAATTGGCATTCTTTATTAAATTTTCGATCTCTGGCAAATGTCTGGCAGGATAATGGTGGTGATGGTTGTCGTGGGTAGGCTTTTTCTCTAGCTCTAGATCGACATAGACTTTCATAGCCGATTGTCCGTTGCGAATAACTTTTTCTGTTCTTAATCGATATTCCGATTCGATATTCAATTTTTGGAGACTATTTACTAAATGTTGCCAGGGTAAACCGCAGTCAATTAATGCCCCCAAACACATATCCCCAGCAATTCCTGTAGGACAATCCAAATAACCAATTTTGCCCATAAAGCACCATCAACACTCATCAGCTCGATCTTCATCCGATCTTAGCGGTCGATCGAGCGATAAGGAAATTTATTTATTATATGTAGTTGATAATTATGGCGATTCTACACGAATTACATCCTCGCAACCCACAGCAAAGAACTGTAGAGCAAATTGTTGCCGCTCTACAAAAAGGTGCAGTTATGCTCTATCCTACTGATACAGTATATGCTATCGGCTGCGATCTTAAGGTTAAATCAGCAGTGGAAAAAGTACGCAGAATCAAGCAAATGTCCAATGACAAGCCACTGACTTTTTTGTGTTCTTCTTTATCTAATATTTCTGAGTATGCTACGGTGAGCGATCGCGCATATCGCATTATGAAACACTTAATTCCTGGACCCTATACTTTTTTGCTTCCTGCCAGCAAGCAAGTACCAAAGTTGGTGATGAGTCCAAAGCGTAAAACTACGGGGATTAGGGTTCCTCAAAATAATCTTTGCCAAGCACTACTCAAAAGCCTTGGGAACCCAGTTATTTCGACTTCAGCCCATATTCAGGATGAAGATGGCGAGTATCCCACAATGAACGTAGAAAAAGCTTATCTGTTTGACGCGCTAGAAAATCAGGTAGATATAATTATCGACAATAGCATTGACCCAGGATTCAAAGTCTCGACTATCCTCGACTTTACTACTAACGAAGCAAAAGTAGTACGTCAGGGTTTAGGCTGGCAAGAAGTAGAGGAGTGGATCGATTTCGTTCACTAAATAGAAATTACAAATTAAATTCTGACTCCAAAACGCTGACTGATTAAATCTCCAGCAGCTATGCCAGAAGTCACTGCACCTTCTATGGTAGGTGCAACAAAAGCATCTCCTGCCAGAACCAAGGGGAGTTCTGAGAGAGTCAGACAAGATTCATTGTAGGCACTCTGAGGCAGATCGTAGTTCCAGCGATGGATCTCGTACTTAATTACAGAAGAACCTAAATAATCTGCAGCCGCAGTAATCAACTTGTAAATGATTTCGGCATCATCGCTATCCCAATATTCATCGCTAAATTTCTGACTGGCATGGATCGTTACGGCATAACCATTGGGAGAAATACCCTTTTGATGATTATCTCCCAGCCAAGACAAAGCATCAGTCTTTAAATTTATACCTCCTGGCGCGGCAATACTACTGGGATTTTCCAACAACGCTAATACGGTTATGCGTTTGCCATATTCAATTTTTTCTAGAGCGAATCTAAGTTCTAAAGGTAAGGCGATAAAAGAAGCATCGAGTAGAGATAATGACTTGGGTATGGGGGACGCCATAACTAACATGTCTCCCTGGTATACCTGGCTATTTTGAGTTTCTATCGACCATTTTTTTTCATAGCTGACATCAACTACCTTCGTATTGGTGCTTATATTTAAATCTTTTCCCAAATATTCGGCGACATCCTGCATACCATTTCTGCCACAGTAGCACGGTCTTAAATCTGTCTTATCAAAACCATCAGACCATTTTCTGATAACTTTATTACCCAACCATTCGTTGACCCAAATTTGGAACTCAGGGGTCTCAACGTTAAAATACTGGGTACCATAGTCAAATACACCTTTAATATTGTCTGTTCCAGTAACCTGGCGAGTAACGAGTTGTCCGCCAATTTGCCCTGCTTCTTCTATGAGTGTCGCTTTGATTCCTCGTCGTTGAAGAATACTAGCGGTAATCAATCCCGTAATATTTCCACCGATAATGATACAGTCAGAATTAATAATTTGGCGATCGCTACTGGACATTATTCAGATTTTTGACACGATGTACACTATTCGTAGTTATAAGCCATAACCTACTTCGATGCCACTTCTTAGCATCAGAGTTTTAGAAGAAATTGGCTTTTGTAGATTCTTCCAGTAATAATTAAAATTGATTAAGTTTTGTCTTTGATGTTCTCAAGCGTCAAATCATATTGCTTTCGATCTGCAGTTGGCGATCGCCAGTTTCCAGAAATCTAATGAAAAGTGACTGCTCCGTCTCTCTCTTATTTCTGCGGCATGTCAGTTGTAAAGCGGTAAGTCGAATCTTGATAATTTTTCCTTGCTAAAATTTCTTATCTGCTTAGAGGTGAAGAGAAGGAAGATATAATTATTAAAACCAATTCAGCAATTGGCTAACATTCCCAATCGGTTAATATCTGCCAATTTATTTATGTCATCTAATCTAGAAACCCCTACCAAAGAAAGAGAAGATTATTTAAACGAACTTCCTGGTGAAGTGGAGATGTCTCTATTCGACCATCTCGAAGAACTGCGGATGCGTATTTTTTACGCTCTAATCGCCGTGGCGATCGCAGCCTTGGGTTGTTTTGTCTTTGTTAGACCCCTAGTTCGCATCTTGGAAGTTCCAGCCCAGGGAGTGCAGTTTTTGCAGCTAGCACCAGGGGAATTTTTCTTTGTGTCGATTAAGGTAGCTGGCTATAGTGGAATGGTTTTGGCTAGTCCTTTTATCCTCTATCAGATTGTTCAATTTGTTTTACCAGGGTTGACTAGGAGAGAACGCCGTTTGCTCGCTCCCGTAATTTTTGGCTCTAGTATTTTGTTTTTTGCGGGTTTGTTTTTTGCCTATATTGCTTTAATTCCTGCCGCGCTCAACTTTTTTATTAACTATGGTAGTGATGTTGTAGAGCAGTCTTGGTCGATTGATAAATATTTTGAGTTTGTCTTGTTGCTACTGTTTAGCACGGGATTGGCGTTTCAAATTCCCATTGTTCAGCTAATCTTAGGCTTTTTAGGGATTGTATCTTCTGCCCAGATGTTTGCTGGCTGGCGTTTTGTAGTTTTGGGTTCGGTAATTATGGGAGCGATTTTAACTCCCTCTACCGATCCCCTTACCCAGTCTTTACTTGCAGGTGCAGTGTTGGGATTATATTTTGGCGGTATTGGCGCGGTCAAATTACTGGGTAAGTAGAAATAGAATAGATATTTGCCAGAGAAAATTCTTTAGGGCATGTAGTTATTAGTATTTAGTTTTTGGTAGTCAATTTTGTACTAATGACTAATAACCAATAAGGGAGTTACAAAAAATTAAAGTTTCCAAAACCAAAAATCAAAGTAGAATGCCGATATTAGTTTAAAAGCCCAAAAGGTAAATGCTGGAATTAACGGACTCTTTGAAATCTCTTCTAATAGAGACAGCAAATAATCTCAAA